>CAZFUR010000187.1:0-5014 GCA_964522245.1 uncultured bacterium
GACAAAAAGCGGTTTTTTTATACCTTTTGTGGATTATATTACTCCCGGTCCTATCAATACGGAGACGATAGCCAGAAACATAGCCAATGCGCATACTTTGTTTAATGTAGCCAACGCGATTGTGTTTTTGCCTTTTATAGGTGTTTTGGAGAGGTTGGTAAAGTTTATAATAAAGGGAGAAGAAGAGGTTTGCGCCGAACCACATTATCTGGAAAAACATCTGTTAGATTCACCTGAGATCGCTATATCCCAGTCTAAAAGAGAGATATTGCGTATGTTGAAGTTATCTAAGATTGCGGTGAAAAAGGCATCGGACGGATTTTTCAATAGGGATCGTAAAACCTTGAAAGATGTGTTAAAACATGAAGAGGCGATCGATTCTTTGCAGAGCGATATCACCTCTTATCTGGTTGAGGTGTCTAAATCGAATCTGACGGTGGAGCAGTCTGAGCAGTTGCCTCCTTTATTGCACTCTGTCAACGATATAGAAAAGATAGGCGATCACGCCGAGAACATAATGAGAGTTGCCCAAAGAGCGATTGACGAGAAGATGAAGTTTTCCGAACAAGGGTTGGTCAGAATACAGAAAATGTATAAAAATGTTAATGAAATGTTTGGTATTCTTATAGAAGCTTTTGAGAACGATACTCCTGTGACGGTCAAAAATTTGTTCAAGATAGAAACCAAACTGAACACTCTCTACAAAGATATGAATAAAGAGCAGATAGCCTATATCCAGCAAGGCAAAGATTACGTTCTGCCGGGATTGGTGTTTCTTGACTTGCTGAACAATTTTGAGAAGATAGGCGATCATCTAACGAACGTTGCCGAGGCGGTAACCAGTCATTTTAGGTATCAGACAGAGTATATCAAACCTGCGACTAATGAATAGTTTAGGTCTTTAGTTGTTCTTTTTTTGCTGCGGGGAACAGAATGTTGTTTAGTATCAGCCTGTATCCGGGCGAGTTTTTGAAGAAGATCAGGTTTGTCGGTGCTTCGCCTACTTCGTGGGCGTAGTCTTCGGGGTCGTGCCCGCCGTAGAAGGTGAACGTTCCTTTGCCGAGTATACCGTGGAGGTATTTGACTTTATTCTCTCCTTTCACTTCACCCATGATGACGACATTATCTTTTATTTTTGATTTCTGGAAACAGGTTGTTTGTCCTAGAAAACCTTTGATGGTTTTTCTGTGGCATTGTGTCAGCATGGAAGGTATAGGATCGTATTTTGCGGCAAACTCGAACAAAGTAAAATCTTCTTTGTCGTGGCTGTGTTTGAAATTCTCTTTGCTGACATCTATATCGGAAAATTCGTATATGTTGGGTGACATGACGAGCTTAAAATCTTTGAAGGCGAAACACTGGCTGTAGTCGAGTTTATTTTGGCAGTCGGGTGTTACGGGTGTACCGTCCAGTTCCATAGGCACAATATCTATCCCGATTGCCGCGAGGGCGATATCTAAGGTGTCTGTTGCGGCGCACATAGCAAACAGGAACCCGCCTTCCACGACAAACTGTTTTATCTTTATCGCCACAGCCTCTTTCAGTTTGGGGATAGAGGTGTATCCGAACTTATTAGCCATACGCAAATTAGAGTCTTGCATGGTGATATACCACGGTGCGTTGCGAAACGAAGAGAAAAATTTACCGAGTTGTCCCGTAAAATCCTCGTGGTGCAGGTGTAACCAATCGTAATCGGCGAGTTTACCTTCTAACACTTCCTCGTCCCAGACGGTTTTGTACGGGACTTCGGCATAATCCAAAACTAACGTAACCGCATCGTCCCAAGGTTGAGCGAAAGGAGGCGAATAGACAGCTATTTTCGGCGCTTTCTCAAGCAGAATAATATCCATATTATTATTTTCTATTACCTGTTCTATCCTCTTTACTTCGTTTGGAGAAATCAGTTCGTAAGAGACTCCCATGATATTTGCTTTTGACAGAACATTTTGGTTGTCCGGTAACATAAACGATCCCGCTCGGTAATTCAGTAACCATTTTACCGTCAGGTTTTGTTCAGGTTGTAGAGCCCAAAAGGTAAGCCCGTAGGCTTTTAGATGATCGGTTTGGGAGTCGTCCATCGGGATAAGTATCTCGGCGTGGACGATTTTGGTCAGCAAAAGTATTAGTAGGATAATCATATTTTTCATAATTGGTCAACGTATTTTTTGTTTTTTTGACTGATGAGCGCCCGTACACGATCGGCATCATAGCTGTCGGGATACTTTTCTAGAAGTTTGATATATTCTTGGTCGGTACCGTTTTTTATTTTCGCTATCATGCTCATTGATTCCGGAGCCAAAGCTGATTTTGGAAAATCGATAGATATTTTCTCAAGTTGTAGCACTGCTTGATCGGGTTGGTTTTGCGCAATCATCAGTTTGGATAATCTTAGCCTGAGATAAGGTATATACGGTTCTTTCGGGTTGGTCTCTATGATTTTCGAATAAAGATCTATCGCAAAGGTCGGTTTGTCTGTTTGCGATAGGTATTCGGCGGTAGCCCATTTTTTTATCTCTTCGGGTGAATTTTTCATAATAGCCATGACTGTTCTGTACCATAATGCTTGGACTGTTTCTTCATCGGAGCGATTTTGTTCGGCGACTTTCTCAAAAAACGACAACGCTTTGTCGAATTTGTTCATAAATAGATTGGTCAGTCCCGATTGGAAGAGGGATTTTGTGTACAGCGGTGATCGGTTAGATATTTTTGTGTAGAAGGTTAAGGCTGTATCGAAATTTTTGTTGGACAATGCGATATCCGCTCTAAGCAGATATGTTGCAGGTGACAGACGTTTTATGGCGGATATAATATCCAATGCTTCTTTTGTCTGTCCGTTTTTATACATAGCCAACGCCATAAGGTAGTCGTCTTTTATTTTTGGGTTTTTTCTGAGTATTTTTAACGCCTCATCGGATTTATTTCTGTTTATCAGGTTCAGGACTCTTTGTTTCACGGTTTGGGGGTATAAGGGTGATTGTTGAGGAATATAAGATAATAGTTTATAAGATTTATCCGCAAACCCGTTTTTTTCTAATCGCTTGGCGAAAGAGAGGATCTTTTTCTCTTTATCGGGTGTGTTTTGGATATATTTTATGAAAAAGTCTGTCGATTGGTCTATATCGGATATCTGGTCTGCGAAAATGTGCAGACAGTAGTAGAGGTTAGCGGTTTGTTGTGTTGATATTTCTTGCGGTTTTTTTTTCTCTACCAGTTTGCGTAATGCTTTGATCAGTTGTTCTTCTTCATATTGGTTTGCGAAAGTCCTTTTTATAGAGACGTACAAATTTTTGGGGTTGATGGCGGAATTGATCTGTGAGTTATATATTTCTTTGGCGGCGAGATCGAAATTTTTTCTACTGAGGTAATATTTTGTCAGCTGTTTTATAGCAAGCGATCTGTTTGCGCCGTGTTTTTTCCCTTCCAGATAGATTTTTTCCGCTTGGTTCAGGAACCCGTATCTCTCCAGCAGTCTGCCTGCGTAAAAATAATCGTTAAAGTTGGAGGTGTTTTGCAGGTATTTGTCGATATACTCGATTCCTTCTTGGTCGTCACCTATGCGAAAAGAAATCTCTGCTATTTTTCGGTACCAATTTTGTTGAGGCGGATATTTTTTTAGCAAAGAGACGTATAGATCTTTGGCGTGTGAGAGTTGTTCTGCCGATATGAACAAGTCGGCTTTATATTCCATCATTTTTTGAGATTGTGTATCGCCGATCAGGTCGAGAGCTTGTTTGAGGTTATTACTGCCGACGAATATTTTTGCCAATAGGTAACGTTGTTCATCGGAGAGTTTATTTTTGTGCTGAGTGGCTATTGTGGCTATCTCTTCCATCAGAGAGTCCGACAGGTTGCCGTTGTTGTACAGCGATATTATTTTACCGATTACCATATCCGCCGATTGCGGGTATCTGGATACAATGGTCATGCTTATGTTTACGGCGTCCTTCGCGCGCCTGAAATCTATGAATGTGTTTAGCAGTGCTACAGACAGGTCATAGCTTTCCAAGATTCGTTTGTAGTATTTTTTTAGCAGGCGGTCTAGTTTTGTTTTGCTGTTGTGGGTGTATTTGAGAATATCCAGCAGTTGTCTTAAGGCGATTCGGTTGTATTTGCGGTCTGTCAGCAGATCGTGATACAACTCGTAGGCTTCGTTGTATGCTCCTGCTATTTCGAGTTTGCGGGCGAGATTGTATTTTTGCGATGTGGTGGGAGATAGACTGTATATCTGTTTTTGTACTGCGATCAGCTTTTTGTATCGACGTTGTGATTCTAGAAGATATGAGTATTTTTGAAGTAACAGAAGAACCTGTTGATTGTTTTTTTGCGATGATATCAATGTTCCGAACAGATCGGTTTGGGTGGTATCGGATTGTAATAGTTGGATACAGGTATTGAACCGTCGTATTGCGTCGGCTCGGTCTTTAGGGGATAATTTAGAGACGTATTTTAAAGCGGAATAATAGATTGCCGCTTGGGCGATGTTGCCTTCTTTATAGAATCGGTCTGCTTGTTTTATATTCGATTGTGCGGAATAAACAGGCATTATATAAGATGACAACAATATTAAAAAAACATATAATAAGTTTTGGTGTATTGTTTTCATGAATGTTTCCTGTTAGACTTTTGCACAGACAGTCATATAATAACGTATTTAATATTGGATATCTATTTAAAACGAAAAGTTAGACAATTTTAATATTACAGATTAGGTTTGTGGAGGAACATTATGCGTATTTTTGATAGGAACCTGAGAAAACATCTGTTAAAAGCGGTATTCCAGTGTTTGCTTGCGACTGTTGTGATGTATCTTTTGTTGATCTTTATCGATTTTGCCACTTATCCTGCCATTTTAGCTTCGATGGGAGCGACTATCTTCATAGTATTCACAATGCCGAATGCGTATGTGGGTAGTCACAGGTCTTTAATCGGCGGATATATCATAGGTATTTTGACGGGGTTATTGTGTTCTTTTTTGTGTGATTTAAAAATGTTTTCCGTCTCTATCCATCAAGGA
>CAZFUR010000188.1:0-1436 GCA_964522245.1 uncultured bacterium
CCACAATTCTATCGGTCTCCGAAACGTCTCCTACGAGTGCGTCGGAAGCAACGGTCACAGGTATAGGTGTTTATGATGAGACGATGAAAATAAAAGCTTTGAGAGGAAATATTGTAATCGCCGAGGTCAATGCCGAAGGCTCAGGGCAGTTTACTATAACATTTCCTCTTGAACATAATAAACTTAATCAGATTGCTATTGTGGCAGTTAGGGTTTCCGGAAATACCAGTGAACCTGAAATATTGAATATTCGCCATGATGATAGTCAACCTGTTATAAGTATATTGGCTCCGAAAGCGGGCGTTGCTTTGCCTACGGATTCAATCACGATTGTTGCCTTGATTAAAGACGCCAGCGATATCTCGTCTTGTCTTGTAGACGGAGTGCAAAAGGTGTTGAACATTGATGAGGATGGGTATCTGATTACCAAATTAACGGGCGTTAGTGATGGTCAACAGGTGAATATTGAATCGGAGGACATTGTTGGTAATGTTGGTTCTGAGAGCGTGGTTTTATCTATATCGCTGGAAAATCCGGATAACGATACGGCAGGTCCGGTGATAACTGTGATTACCCCTTGTGACGGAGAACATTTAGACGGGGATTCTGTCAATCTATTTGGTGTGGTGGAGGATGCAAACGAGATCAGTATGATTACCGTCAATGAACAACAGGTTCAAAGACCGTCTGTTTTCCCGACGGAATCTTCTCTATTTAGTGCCGGCCTGACTTTGACTGACGGTTCAAACCTGATTACAATTAAAGCGTGGGATAATGATAATAATCTGTCTGAAAAAAGTATTACTTTAGATGTTGATATAGCACCGCCATCATTGAGTATAACCAGTCCTGCCGATATGGCGGTTTTTACGGAGTCTAACGTTACGGTTAGTGGGCGGGTTACCGATTCCAACGGTTTGACTAGTCTGCAAATGAACGGTTCTGCGGTCTCTTATGATAACGACGGGTACTTCTCTGTGACGTTGGATTTGGATGAAGATAAAAATGTCTTGTCTTTTAAAGCTACCGATATTGCAAATAATTCTTCAGTCAAGGAATTGGTGTTGTTTTACGATGTGATAGGTCCGGAAGTTGTTTTGATCTATCCTGAAGATAATCAGACAGGTTTGACTTTCAATACGCCTATTTATGCGAAATTCTCCGAAAGAGTTGATCCGGAAACGGTGTCTTTAAATACGGTGAAACTGTTTTATATCGATGAAGCGGGGGATGAGGCTAAAGAGATGACGGGAAACGTAGTCTTAGACGGCACAACGGTTTCTTTTTATCCCAACAACCTGCTGGAGCCGGGGTTTACTTATCGTTTCAAAATACTTGACGGGATAAAAGACCTTGTCGGATTTGATCTTCAAGAGCCTATGCAGACCACTTTTGTCGTGGATACCAAAATAACTTCTATCGTCGGTTTGGTGGTT
>CAZFUR010000188.1:1446-5011 GCA_964522245.1 uncultured bacterium
CAGGGGGGTTTATAACGCGACGGTTAAAATAGTCGGAACCGATATTGTTTCAAAAACAGATTATATGGGAAATTTTCTTATTGAAAACCAAAATATCCCTTCCGGTAAACAGATTCTTTTTGTCGATGGGACGACTGCTATCTCTGATGAGCAAAATGAGTATACCCAGGTGACGAAAAGCGTATTTGTTTCGATGAATCAATCTAACTCGATAAACGAGATATTTTATTTGCCCGGAGTCGCTAAGGGGTCTACGGAATATATCAATGGTACGGTTGATCAAGTCGTGACTTTTAATGATACAATCATCGGGAGTTTGGAAAACAAAAGAGTGTCCGGAAGATTCAAAATGGTTGTGCCTGCGGGGGCACTTATTTTTCCGAATTCTTCTAATAGCGGTGCTTTAACCGCACAAGAAGTACATGAGGCATTTCTACCCAATCCTGAAATAAAGGCTATTAAAAAGACAGTCCTTAGTGCCGTGTGGTTTCATCCTTTTGGTGTGAAATGTACCGAACCGGTACACATTGAGTTGCCTATCCCCACGGATAGAGGCGATGTGATTGTTTCTCCGGGTGATACTTATCTGATCGTAAGTTATGATTCTGCTACATGTGAATGGGTTGAAGTTGGAATGGGGCATGTAAGCGATGATTTGGCTTCTTTGATTCTTGAGGACGGTAAAGGTTTATCGGAATTGAGCATTGTCGCTATTGTTCCTCTTCGTGTAGGTAATGTTTTTGAGACAGGGTTTGCGCCTAAAAAAATAGGATTTGGAGGTGGAGACACCAACTTTTTTGGATTCTTGGCGCAGTTGGCATTTATGAATGCTTTTTATGCTTCAGGACTGAACTTGCACAGTCTAATCTGGTGGCGGGTTGAGACGCATAAATACGGAGATGCGGAGAGAAAGTATTTTCCGGGGGTCGCCGTTCAGTTTAGTACAAAATCAGGATATAAAAGATCGTTTTATGATGGTTTTGTCGGCGATTTTATAAGGTTTACAATCGGTCAGGCTTTTCAGGGTGATTTTGTTACCGTACTCCCCATTATTAATATGGAGTGGAACTCGTCTCGAAACGGACGTGTCAGAAAATTTCCGATATGTGGTTTAATTGCGTCGCATACACCTATCGCTAATGCGACAAGAACCAGTCCTTATCCCATATACGTGGATACCTATAATTTTCATGGGAATATCCGTTTTCTAGGCAACAACGGATTGCCCGTTGCTCCCGAGGAGGTTCTTCCCCAAGAGGCGACCAATGACGGTGATAAGTTTCCTACTATATATATATACTCGGATGCGGTTCAGCATGTGAGACCTAGTGGATTGGTCGATGGTGCTCCCGTCAGAAGTTTTCCTGCAAGGTATCCGCCTTATGAGGCGGGTAATAAATGGTACAAGTCTTATGATGGATTGGCTTATGGATCTAATCTTTGGTCAGGTGGTAATATACATAACCAAGGTCAGAGAGTAAAAAATATCAAGTATGGCGAAAAAGACAACGATGGTGGCGATAACAAAGAGTCGGAATACTACTATAATTGGTGGTCGTATATTCGTGCGGGAGGCGACTTGAGGATGGTTGCAAAAATGGGAGAATTTGTCGGGGAGGTTTATACCAAAGCTGCCATTCCAAGCGTGAATGAAGTTGGTATAATCAATAAGATAGACACTTATACCAATATTACTTTGGGAAAACTTAATGTTGATGTTTATGCTTCAAGAAAATATGAGAGATTGAAAGAGGACGGTACAAAAGAGATTGTAACTCAGATATTACCGTATAATGGGATTGCTTCGGTCTTAGATAATTCAGTAAGCATAAATACCGGAATGTCTATGACAAACGGTAATAAAACACCGGCAGGCGAGTACGTTTTGTATGGTAAGTTGGCTGGAACAGTTTTTGGATCGGATGGTAAAGAAAGGGAGGTTTATAGAAAAAAATTTGATATAAAAACAAATATTAATGTTCCTTGTTATAAACATTTGCCTAAAGCTAAATACAAAGTTCAGGTTGCTTCTAAACCCGGTTTTAAAGAACAAGATATATTGTATATAAATATAAAAGCGTATGCACCGCCTGCTACTAATCCACCACGTGCGCGGACTAGACCGGTTCGCGGTAGAAGGTCTCGTCGTGGCGGTTACATAGTGCCCCGAAGAGGTTCAAGACGATCCAGACGACGTACCCCTGTGACACCTAAAGCCTCAGACAGAAAAGAGTATATTTTTCATGTTGTGCCCAAACTTATATCAAAAAGATATTCCACCGTTACATATGTGAATTGGGGTGCATGGTATGCTAATGCGGATCCTAATAATATTCCCAATCCGGATAAACCGTTAAGTTTATTCAAAACCCTTAAAAACGGTAATCCGCTTATAGGTATAGATATAAATTCAAAAGTTCCCACAGAGGTGAACCTGTTTGTTTGTGATTTTAATGATGCTGAAGCTGAGTTAGTTGTTAGGATTTTTCAAAGCGGTACGCCTTATTTGCTCAGAGAAGGATTCGTTCCCAATGCATTTCCTCTTGTCAGAACAGTGGGGAAACTAAATATCGGTAGTGATCCTAAAAAACCTAGTGATGCTACCGGTATTACTTTGCCTGGTGTCGTCCCTGTAGAATTTTTTGTGGATTGTAAATTCCCCCCAAAAAAGAGAAGAACAGGCGGGAACAAAAAACCTAATGGTAAAGAAATAAAAATTACGATCATTCCTCCTATCACTTCTTTGAAAGACAAAGACGGAGACCCCCCGAAAGGGAATATTAATTTTATTCTTAAATATCTAGAATTTGTTGAGAATAATCTGTCTGCTAGTTTTGATGACAGATATTGGGTTGTCGAGATGATCGATAAGCAGACCATGAGACCATCAGAAGAATATCACTCTTCTTATGGGACGGATTATGACATAACAGATAATGTGTACAATACAGTCGAAAGAATAAAAATTTATATAAAATAAACTTAATATAACAAGGAGTTTCAATATGGGAAATCATGAGTCCAACAATTCAAAAAAGATTCGATTCTTTTTTGCAGGGATATGTTTTTTTGTTCTGATGATACTGCTAGTTGTGGTCGATGGATCGTCTGCCGATCCGCCTGAGAATAGTCCGCCTTCTTTAGAGCGGATAGAACTGGGGTCTTTCTTTAATTCATTTGCAGAAAAACTTTTGGTGATTTTTCATGTCTCTGACGATACGGGTATAGCTAGGATAGATGTTTCCATAGTTGTCCATTCTGATAGTTGGCAGGATAATGATTCCATAGTAGACCCGGATATTCGCTCATCGGGTGACTTTTTTATCTATAACGAGACTTTATTGCCTATGAGTACTCTCGATAAGAAGATATCTGTACTTGAAAATATTGTTTTACCTGATGGTGCAGATGAAGGAATGGGTATGCCTGAGGATTCTATCCTCACCATAAGGGCAAGAGTCGAGGATATCGATGGTGTAGAATCTGAAGAGGTCGAAAAAGTTGTCATGATGGACGCGGGCAATTTTCTTGAGGGTATTTCCGTTGCGAAATATTATAACGAAGA
>CAZFUR010000189.1:0-4988 GCA_964522245.1 uncultured bacterium
TCCACCAACCTTCTATCAAGATGAATCTCCATATTACCCGTACCTTTGAATTCCTCAAAGATAACTTCGTCCATTCTGCTACCTGTATCCACAAGTGCCGTCGCGATAATAGTAAGGCTACCGCCATTCTCAATATTTCTGGCCGCGCCAAAAAATCTTTTAGGTTTGTGAAGCGCATTAGAGTCAACACCTCCCGACAAGATTTTTCCGCTATGGGGCTGGACTATATTATACGCTCTAGCCAGACGCGTAATACTATCTAACAAAATAACCACATCGGAGCCGTGTTCCACAAGTCTTTTGGCTTTTTCTATGACCATCTCAGAAACCTGCACATGCCTTTCGGGCGGTTCATCAAAAGTTGAGCTTATCACTTCGCCTTTAACAGATCGCTCCATATCCGTCACCTCTTCGGGACGCTCATCTATAAGCAGAACAATCAGTTTAGCGTCGGGAGAATTAGTCGATATACTGTTCGCCAACCCTTGAAGCAACACAGTCTTACCTGTACGTGGCGGTGCCACAATGAGACCACGTTGTCCACAACCGATCGGTGTCATTAAATCCATCACCCTCATGGAGATTGAATCTTGCCCGGACTCCAATATAAATCTTTTGTCAGGATAAAGCGGAGTAAGGTTTTCAAACAAAACCTTCTGTTTAGATTTCTCAGGGTCATTAAAATTTATAGCCTCCACCTTTAATAACGCAAAATAACGTTCTTTGTCCTTTGGAGGACGAATCTGACCTGACACGGTATCACCGGTTTGTAAATTAAACCTGCGTATCTGAGACGGTGAAACGTATATATCTTCAGGACAAGGCAGATAATTATAATTGGGCGACCTGAGAAACCCAAATCCGTCGGGCAATATCTCCAAAACCCCTTCACCAAACATTAATCCATTTTTTTCAGCCTCAGCTTTAAGGATTTCAAAAATCAACTGGTGTTTTCTCAAAGCCCCCATTCCTTTCAATCCAGACTCTTTTGCAACACCATACAAATCCGATACACTCATCTTTTGAAGCTTTACTATATCCATCTCATTTGTTCTCCTATCAAACGGTAGGTATTTATTGGGAGATTATTTGAATAATTTCCTGATAAATTTGTTCTACTTGTTCATTTGTTTTTTCTATTGAGTTATTATTATCTATTACAAAATTTGCGTATTTTATTCGTTCCCGATCTGTTAACTGCGCATTTATTCTCAGTTTGACTTCTTCATCGGATAGGCCGTCACGCTCAACAGATCTGTTTATACGTTTTTGTTCATCCGCCACAACAACCACCACAAAATCATATTTCTTAGCCATACCTGCTTCCACCAATAACGGTGCAACAATAATCAGACAACCTTTGTAGTTTTCTCTTTTTAGCCTGTCCGCCTGATAACTTAGATACTCTTTTACCTTCGGGTGAACAATTTTATTTAACCGATCAAGAGCATTTTTATCATTAAAGACAATTTCAGCTATTTTTCGTTTTGATATATTTCCGTTAGAATCGAGTACAGAACCACCGAAAACATCTAATATTTCTTTATTCATGTTTTTATTGTTTTTATATAAATCGTGAACCACTTTATCTGTATCTATAACAAGACATCCGAACTTCTCAAAACATTCCGATACAACATTTTTTCCGCTACAAATACCTCCCGTAAGAGCAACCGTCACAAAATTTTTCACAACAACCTCACATATTGCCGTTCAATCTAGATACCACAGCCCACTGCCTGTATGCGTCGTCTTTCCTGTTAGACTTCCAAAGCAAAGACCCCAACCGCATTCTTGATTTGAGAAACCCCGGATAATATTCTACCGATTTTTTTAAACAATCCTCTGCCTCGTTGTATTCAGCATACAAGATTCGTTTCTCTGCCTGATCGAATAACCTTTTTGCCATCAAGATATCGTCCCGAGTAGATATCTTAAACACCTTATATCTGAAATTCTCATATACCGATCGAAATTTTCTGAGAGCAGGGAAACTATCTTCAAAACGACCAACCAAAGCCTCTCTTGCCTGGTTCTCATTCGCCGCGACAAAATAGGCGGGAGAATAGATAGACCGACTCCACGAAGTACCTTTTTGATAAACAAAATACTTTGCGCCATATTTAACGGCAAAACCATAGAAACAAGACTCGTCTTTTGAAAACAAAGCAATTAAAAAGTCCCTGTATTTATTCCTGGAATTTTTCTTCTCGAACTTCGGTTGTAATACGACAGAACAATCGGTATAGTTAACAATCGGGCCCGCCAACGTAAACGATGTCAGCACCGGCGATTCAGGCTCAACATTTTCATCTAACCACTGAACAAGAGACCCCAGCGATTTATAATCTACTCCACGCCCCATATTTTCCTGAAAATCAAGTGTACGTCCATATTCTAAAAAACAAAATACACAAAAAAACGCCAAAGAAAACGCCCTAAACTTCTCACTCCCAATCCTACTCCAAACAGCCAAAACGAGAACACAAAAAAACGCCGCATACACGTGAACCCTAAAGAAGAACATATACAAAATAGAAAATATGGAAGCGAAGAATATGATGTACTTTTCCCAAGAAGATACCTCTCCTCTACAAAGGAGCAGGCATAATAGTATAAAATCAACAAATAAAATGCAACCAAAATATTTTACGACTTGCAAAAAAGTTGGAGCATGTAATGCCGGCACCCACAAAATACGTGTCATAAAAGATAGTTTAAACGGATCGATCGGTTTTTTATTAAAAAATCTCAATTTGGCAAAAATCAATTCAGAAAAATGATTATAATCCGATCCGTAAGACGTGAATTTCATTATGATAACAGACACCGCAATAAACAGACATATCCTGTATAAAAAAGTCATCTTTGGTTTCTTTGTACACAAAAAACCGTTCAAAATTATTAAGCCTCCTATAAAAACAATCGGTACAGATAAATACGCCGAGTGAAACCTTAAATAAGGATTTAGTATAGACACAAACAACAACGGCATAAAAACTCCCAGTAAAGCAGACCTTTCCAATCTTGTAAATACCAGATACAAACCCATCACATATATATACAGATGAGTCATATCCCATAAACACCAACCCAATGCCAAAAAGATCCCGCTTACCCAAAATAAAAACTTGTTGTGATTTTTTAACGCTGAAAGGAAAGCCGCCACATGACAAAAAATCAGAGGTAACGCAAAATTCTCTCTCATAAATTCCTGTCCCGTGCTCCGCATCACAGCAGGAATGGAAACACCATACCAAAACGCCATAATCAATGCTAAAAATCGGTTTTTTGACAAAACCACACCAATAACAAACACCGCTAATACTGAAAATATTACAAAATAAGCAGGAACAGCATATCTATGAAACGTTTCAAAATCAAGATCGCTGTTAAAAAGCTGTCTATAAAATTTATATATTTTCCCCAACACAATTCCTCCGCCCAAAGAAAAGTATTTCTTGGGATTGACCCCATCCGGATACTCCACTTTTTTATCTATCGACGGAATTTTATTATCCAAAGATAAACGCGCATATCTAAAAAGGAGAGCGCTCTCTAAGGTGAAGAGCATTTTTCCACCGATTTTAACCTCTTCTTTTCGCCAGGTTTCTATCCTGATAAAGTACGAAGCGATCAAAACCAGTACCAGTAAGACAAATGTAAAAATAGATCTCATTGCATAAAGATTGCTTTAGTTACGGTTATATATAACAAGTTCCGAAATAATCGATGATTAAAAACAGATTTATTATTTTTCTCTGCTTTGTTTCGCCAGAACTTCTCTGTATTCAGAACCGTTTGGAGTAATAATTTTAGCAGTCAAGAATATCAGTAGATTAGTTTTCACACTTGTTTCTCTTTTACTTCTAAACAAACGACCAAAATATGGGATATCCCCTATAAAAGGTATTTTGTCGTCATATGAGGTCACGGATTCTTCTATCAACCCACCCATAACAACCGTTTCCCCATCATTGATTATGACGCTAGAGACAACGGTTTCAGTCTTAAAATGAGGCACCATCATAGGTACATCGGTTGTACCATAGTTAACCCAACTTTCTATATTGCTTATTTCAGGCATGACGGTTATGGTGATAGTTTTGTGATCAGCACCTACGTCAGGAGTAACACTCAAAACAATACCCACTTTACGAGTTTGGAAATCTCCAACCGTTACAACAGACGGCGTAACGGCATCGCCATCATCATTAAAAGTGGCTTGCGTGACACTGAATTCCAACGGATAGATATATTCCGTTACATCTTTTATTATAGCTTGTTGACCGTTTATGGTAGTTACTTTGGGAGCGGATATCACATCCGTAACCTGATTTTGACTGATAGCATGGAGTATAGCACTAAACTGGGGTTCTGATAAAACACCGGAATACCTTGAAAACCGCAATAAACTGCTTGAACTACCACTAAAACGCAACCCGTGAGTCAAACCTTCCGTTCCACCGGCATGAAACTGTCCATACGAGGCATTAGCTGTGTTTCTTTTTATGCTGTTATAATGTGAATTAGAAACATTCGTGTTCCAGTCACGATTACCGTTCAAAAACAATTCAAGACCAAGTTCGTCTTCATCGGTTTCTGAAATTTTGACAAATTTTGCTTCTATCTGTACTTGAATAGTTGCTCTTGAAAGATTCTTAAGTACACCTTCTATTAAAGAATGATTGGCAACGGTATTGGTTATGAGCAATGTGCTTGTTCTGGGATCGAGAAATATCTTTGATTTAGGAGGGAAAGGCACAGCCTCACGCAATAGTTGAGTGATATCACCACCGGTTTCGATGGTTGAGTTCCCGGCAACCTCGTCTTGTTTTGTTTCACCTTCATAAGACAAAACTCTATCGACACCCGTCCCTCTTGGAAGGCTGTAAGTCCTTGTCACCATTTCTATGTCGTCAACGTTTTTAGCGATCCATATGGCATAGTCTTCTATTCTATACTCCATCCATTTGGTGATAAGTATA
>CAZFUR010000190.1:0-4986 GCA_964522245.1 uncultured bacterium
ACGCTTCTTGTAGAAGTATTTCTGCTTTAGACCTGTTTTTTAAAGAGATATAGCTTTTAGCGATTTCCAGTAGCCCGAACCAGTTAGCATCGTTTTTTGCTTGTTTGTACGCTTTATCAAGATAAAAATCAGGCAATAAAATACCCCGCTTATCTTGTGGCAGTGCGATGATTACGTCGGCTAAGACAATCTGGGTTCTCCAATCGTCATCGAATTTAATGAGGTATCCCGCTTCTTCTATCAAATCTTGTGCGGCGGTAAACTCTTTTAGAGATATAAGCCCGAACGCCGCATCAATACAGCCTTGCCAGTTCCGGTCTTCTTTTGAGAGTTCCCCTGCCCCGAGAAACGACTCTCCTGCCTCCGAATACCGTTTATCAGCAAGATATTTATACGCCTTACCTTGAAGATCATCTATTCGGTTTTGCAATTTTCCCGCATAAGACGTCGTAACCGAAAAAAGTACAATCAATATCACAAATAGATTTCTCATGACAAAACTCCTTTTTATTTAGACAGATAACTCTGAAAAAAAGACTCGAAAGGGTGAAATTTTATATTAATTTCTAGATCGAATTTGTCTCTTAGGTTCTCTAAACATAATCTTACATTATTCCAGTATTTGTCAAAGTTTTCTTTTGAGTGGTATATTTTCTCATAATCTTTCAGTAAATGTGGAAACTTTTGAGCGAATATTTTGTTAAAACCGGATTTTGTTAGCATTTGTTGATTTAAGTTTTCAAAATCGGCTCTTTTTATAAATTTATCTAGTCGGCTTAGCAATTTTTCGGCGTCTGTCAGAAAAGGGATAAAAGGACCTGCATGCAGGTAAACGGGAATTTTGTTGTCGGCTAATGTTTTTATAGCCTCAATTCTTCTGTCCGCCGACGGAGATGTTTTCTCAAAGGTTCTGATTAGGTCGTTATCCACCGTATTCAGAGTAAAACAGACGAGGATATTTTTAAAAGATTTTAAAATATCAATGTCTCGTATAATCAGGTCGGAGCGGGTAAGTATTATTACGTCCCGCTTTTTTTTTGCAAGCAGTTTAAGGATTTCTCCGGTAAGTTTATATTTCGATTCGATCGGTTGATACACTTCCGTTGTTGAGCCGAGCATTATTGTTCCTTTTAGATGAGTCTTCAGCTCTTTTTCTAGAATTTTTATGGCGTTTACCTTTATATCTACAAAATCGCCCCACCTGCCCGCTTTTTTTTGTGCGAACTTATTCCACTGTGCATAACAAAAACAGCACCCGAACTGACAACCCCTGTATGGATTTATGACGTAGTCGGCTTCTTTGATTCCGGTGGCGGATAAGATTTTTTGTGCGGTGATCTCTTTAAATTCGGGCATTCGGGGGATCTATCTTTTTTAAAAGTGTTACTTCGTTACCTTTATCGTTGTAGTTGACTTCGTCAAAACAGTATCTGGCGATACTGACACCCCTGCCGTGTGACTCGTACAGATTATCTTGTGTTTCAGGAAGTTTTCTCCAATCGAACCCGTTGCCGTCATCTTTTACGACAATTTTTACGACACCGTTTTTGCACAGATACGTCACTCTTACCTTGCGGTCTCTATATTTTTTCAGTTTAGACCTTTTCTCCAGTTCGGCAAAATACAATGCTTTATCCAGAAAATCGGTTTTTTCTGAATAACTGATTTCAAGGTTGCCATGTTCGATACCGTTAAAAAGTATCTCGGAAATACCTAAAATCATTCGAGCGACTTTATCTTGCGTGTAATATTTTTTCAGCCATTTTTCAATACGCCCGATTACCGAAGTTACGGCGTCTATGTTGCTGTCCAACTCTATATTAATGGCTTTTGCATCCAAAACAGATATCCTCTCAATTTGTATTGATACTAGACTTTTCCGTCTCAGAAATCAACCATTTGATAACATATTTCGACAACATAGCAACGGCTCTTTTACTGTCGCGGACTATTCTAACTGCTCTAAAATACTCTATCGGATGACGATAAAAATTTTTAACAAAAGCTTTGTAAGGAGAGATAATAAATTGAATCAAAATCTGTTCGGACGGCAATTTTGCCGACGAGTCGTCACTGATTATTTTAAAAAATGTGGCGGTAATACTATTTTCTTTTAACCATTCCAGCAGATGATACGCTTCCATATCGATCGTATCGATATCGGTTAACGAATTTTTTATTTTATGATCTATAAGTTTATCCGCCGTTGCGTGGGAGGCGGTTCTTTTTAAAGAAAAGTTGTATTTATTTGCGCAATCGGTGAGTTCACGAATTAAAGGTTCATGATTTTTTATACTTTTTGTTTTATCTTCAAGTAGACAGATTTTATCAGGTATGACAATCTCGCCGAACTTTAACGATCTATTCACTCCCCCCGCGATACCGGTGAAAATCAGTTTATCGCTTTTTCTCAAACGGTCGATCTTTTTTGAAAGAACCTTTTTTTTGCGGAACATAATCCCGCATTTAAACAAATTCACAGTGAGGTTTCCTTTGATAAAAGAATTGTTTTTTCCCGATACGAACCCTGCTTTTTTCAGTTCTTGTATCAAACCGTCCGTTTCTTGTGTCATTGCCATGATGATAGAGATCGTTTGCATAAGGGTATCCTATTTTGTTCGGTTGCGTTTAAAAATAGCGAAATGACGGTCTATTCGGTCGTTTACATCTATCTGAAACTCTATTTTTATCTCGTCTTCCCAGTCAGGGAGAGGTTTAAACGCGATTACTCCAAAGATAAACGGGGTGTTTTTATATTCAAACAAGTTTCTTATCAAAAAACGTGTTTTGTTGTTATCCGGTTCAATATATTCCAAAGGGAGATATTCATTGTTGTTTACGCCTACGATTTTTATGCTATCGTATGGGATGCGGACGTTAGACCTTGAGATATTGTGTATATCTACATTAAAGAAAAGGTACCGTTTTTTTGACTGAACGGAACGCTTTTTTTTGAAGGCGTAGTAGTAATCGTTTTTCCCTTTTGCCCGTAGCGGACATGATATTTCTATCCGAAGCCCGTTTGTTGTGTAGATATTTCCGCTCATGGGAATATAGGGGACCGATAGTAGAGGTTCTTCGGTTTTGTCCACAAGATTTTCAGATGCGCATCCGCAAATAAACAGAAGTACAAAAAAAATCAGAAACCGAGTTTTCATTATGGTCTCCTTTTTTAATAGATTTTGTGCTATTGGTTGGTTTGCAGTTCTTTTATTTTTTCTTTGGCGAATTCCGTATAAATATCTGATCGGGTCGTCGTTTTTAAAAAAGATTCATATTTTTTGACAGCTTTAGCAGGTTGTCTGCGCAGTTCGTACAATGTGGCGATATTAAAATATGCTTTTGCGTAATTTGGATCGGCTTTCAAGGTTTTTTCATAGTATGATAATGCTTCGTCGATTTTTTTCTGCTCGTCAAAAATCACGGCGATACTGTAGTATGCTTGGGCAAAATTAGGATCGATTTTGATTGCTTCCCGAAAAGATTTGAGCGCGTTTTCGGTATCTTTTTTATCGTACCGAGCCATTCCTTGTTCAAGACACGATTTTGCGGTTTTTTCTTCCGCAAACGCGCCACACGTAGTGAAAACCAGTAAAAAAATAACAGTAACCGTGATTTTTTTCATATAAGAACGCTCCTTCAATTTATTTTATACTACCACTATTCCGAAAAAAAAGAAACCGATATTACCAATCCAGTAACCGTAATCAAGATAACCGCTTATCGGTATTGCGGAAATATCTTTCAGCCCGACGGTGCAGGTTTGTATAAAAACCACAACAAAACACAATAGCAATATCGATAATCTTGATACGATAGAAAACCTATATTTTCTCAGTAACCACAAACAACCCGCCAGTATCACAGGGTATGCGTACAAAAGCAGTCCGTAGAATTTGCATCCTCGTTTCCCGAAAAGATAAAGAAGTTTTCCGCCTACGAAATCGTCTTCCAGTTTCCACAGAAGAGACGGTAATTCGTATCCTTTCCAACGTTTAAAAGTGCCGTTATTGAATGAGTAAAGAGAGATCCGTTTAATCGAGTAGAACAAAAAACGGTTTTTTATAGGACGGTCGATCGGTTTTTTCAGGGAAGATATCAGGTCGACTTTTTTTAGCTCTTTAGGGATACTGACCCACGGCATAAAAAAAGAACATCCGACTATAACGGTTATAAAAAACAGCAAGATCTTTTTATCTTTTCGACGCATTTTCACCATGTCACGATTGTGGAAATCAACATTCTTTTCAGCAGATGAATTAACAATAGAGCAATCATGGGCGATATATCAATCATACCGCCGATAGGAGGGATAATCCGCCTCAACGGCAACAAAACAGGGTCCGTCGCACGGCGCAGAAACCGCATTACGGGGCTGTATGGATCGGGGTTGACCCAGCTCAATAGTATTCTGATAAACAAAATCAATCCGTATAGATCCAATAGACGAACTAATAAAATAGTAATCATGATTTTTCTATAACCTCTATTTGTCGTTTTATGGCATCAAATATTTGATGCGGTGTTAATTGTTTCATACATTTCATATATTCTTCAGTGGTGTTCGGGCAATCCTTTTTATAACAAGGTGCGCAGTCGGGCAAAGAGATAAGTTTCTCGCCCAGTTCATACAAGTCTATCTCCTGTGCGCAGGTTGAACCGAACAGAGCAACCACACGTTTTCTAAGAGCTAACGCCAAATGTAATGCCAAAGTGTCGCCCGTTATTAAAATATCGCAACAGTTGATTATCCCTACAAAATCCTCAAGAGGGTTATCACATCCGGTATGGATGACCGATTCGCAATCGGCAAACCGATCGAATATATACCTGTTTCGCTCCGTTTCGCTCTGTCCGCCTAGTAGCAAGATTGTAGCGTCGGTTCGAGCCAAGATCGTTTTTATCAGTTCGATAAAACTATCCGCCAAGTAACGTTTTGTCTTAAATATGTCGCCTGCACCCGTATTCAACCCTATGACTATATTT
>CAZFUR010000191.1:0-4937 GCA_964522245.1 uncultured bacterium
CTTATGAGAAAATATCCCCCTGCCGCGATAACACTATTCGCAGTTGTCACATAATCGCTCAATTTGAAAGATACCGCACCACCACCGCTCCAACCGCCCCTGCCCGACGCCTGAATGGTTATCTCTGTTTTAGTAAGATCAATCGCCTCGCTGGATGTGTTATACAGTTCTATAAACTGCCCCGATACCCCACCGCCCTCAGGCGAATAACATATTTCACTGATAATGAGCGCATCCGAAATCGAAAAAGCGGATCCGACAAAAAAGATTGTGAACAAAAACGACATCAAAAGCAGATTAATCTTCTTCATTATATAAGACCTCCAAAAATTTACTATTCTGTCTCCAAACCCTTTACAACACCTCATCTAAGAGAATTATAACACCGTTTTTACAAAAAAACAAATTAGTTTATAAAAAAGAATCTCACAACCTTGAAATAAACAACATCTCTATCTTTATGAAGAAAATCTATTTCTGATAATCAGAAAACGCTCGTCTATCAATATCGACGAATTTGCCCAAAATAGTTGTTTTGTTTTCTCTTATAGAAACATCGGCAGTACCGGCGAAATTGTTCACACTTGTTTCGGAGAAAAACCCTTTTTTTCGTTGATTAGGCGGACAGGAAGACAATATTTCTATGAAAGAAAACCCACTTTTTTCTATTCCCTCCATAATCGAGTTTTTCAGCTGTTTATGATTAGATGTCCAGCGCGCGACATACACACTACCGCAAGATTTAGCAAGGTTTGGCAAATTAAAAGGCGGTTCGGAATAGATATATTTTGACGGAGCAGTCTCATTTATAGACGAAGGAGCCCATTGACCGCCTGTCATAGCATACACAAAATTGTTTATGCACAAAACCGTAATATCTATGTTTCGGCGTGCGGCATGAATAAAATGGTTTCCGCCTATCGCAAATAGGTCCCCGTCCCCTGAAAAAACGATTACTTTCAGATCGGGATTGGCGAGTTTCACTCCTGTTGCGAATGGTATCGCTCTGCCGTGTGTAGTATGAAAAGAGTCACAATTTACATACCCCGCTACTCTGCCCGCACAACCAATCCCCGAAACCACAACTATTTTATCGGCATCAATCCCCGTTTCATCCAACGCCTTCGCAAAACACCTTAACGCCGTCGTAATACCGCATCCCGGACACCATATAAAATCTTCACGATCCGATCTAATAAACCGTCTATATGTCAGATCTTTCGTCATATTAAAATATCCTCTATCCGTTCATAAATGGTTTCAGGATGAAAGATATCGCCTCCTGCATGGTCTATAGATACCACTTCCGCTCGACCTGCCGAGGCTTTTTGCACTTCTGCGGCAAACTGCCCCATGTTCAGTTCGGGGACAATCCACCTATCCACTTTTTCAGACAACTGCGCTATTTCTTTTTCAGGGAAAGGCCATGCGGTTATTAATCGCAGATGTCCAAGTTTAACGCCTTGTCTTTGTGCTTTTTTCAAAACATCAGGGATTATTCTAGACGTTACCCCATATGATATGATCACCGTCTTGGCGCCCCGCATACCGATCTGTTCTACCGCTACGATATCGTCTAAGTTCTTGCGTACTTTATCCACAAGACGCCTCACCAACTTATTTTGCGTTTCCGACTCTGTCGAAGGGTAACCATGCTCATCATGGGTCAATCCTGTGGCATGAACTTTATACCCTTGAGCAAACATTGCCATCGGCGGTACAAGACAACTATTGTCGTAGGGAAGGTAGTCTCTAGGTTCGCAATCGGGTTTCACTCTATTGAAAATCTCTATCTTTTCAGGGACAACCACCTTTTCGATCATGTTACCGACAAAAGCATCTGTTAAAACAAATACAGGCAACCGATACTTTTCAGACAGATTAAACGCCCTAACAGTCAAATCAAAACACTCCTGAGGCGAATTGGGAACCAGAGCGATTATTTCATAATCACCGTGAGCACCCCATCTTGCCTGCATCATATCCGATTGCGCAAATGAAGTCGGCAAACCGGTAGACGGTGATCCTCTCTGAACATTGACTATAACGCACGGGGTTTCCGTCATAATACCCAACCCGATATTTTCCAGCATCAGAGAAATCCCCGGACCGGATGTGGCAGTCATAGCTTTAACACCAGTCCATGACGCACCCAGCACAGAAGCGATAGAAGCAATCTCGTCCTCCATCTGAATGTAGACACCTTCATCATCTAAAAATCTACCGAATATCCGCTCCGCTATATCAACCGCAGGAGTTATCGGATACCCCGCAAAAAAACGGCATCCCGCTGCGATAGCCCCTTCCGCGCAAGCAACACATCCCGACCACAATTTTACTCGACTCTTCTTTAAGTTATCCATTTCACCAAATTTTTTTATTTTTTTAACGTAGATCGCAAATCTATTTGTAGCAGACATTGAAGATATAGTGTATAGTTATTGCAAAAAAATTTTAATAAAAATATTGATAAAAATGTTTTCTTTGTAAATAATCGTTTAGTATATCATTTGGCAAAGGGGAAATAGTATGCAAAATGAGACAGTTTCTTTTGAGATTTTTGAGGACAAAGCAAAAATATTTTTCAACAAAGCAAATACAAAACTGGATCTGGACATTGTTTTACTGCTAGATGAGATCACCAACGATTTTTTTGACAGAAAAATCACAGATATTGAGTTTGATTTCTCTAAAATTTCCTTTATCACAAGTCTGTCACTAGGTAAACTTGTAAGATACCAGAAAGATTTTGCAAGCGTTGGCGGTAAAATTTCTATCGTAAACACGACACAAAATGTGTATAACGTTTTTAAAGATACCAAACTGGACAATGTTTTATCTGTTAGAAAAATATAAAAACCTAATTTACTACTTGTTTGATGCTGAAAATATTGATAGACTGTAGGTCGTATTATTACAATGAAAAGGAGTATATCGTGAAAAGAGTGGTTAGTTGTTTTTTTCTGTTTATCTGTTGTTGGGTTTTTACGTGTGGTCCTGTGGTGGCAAATAAAACCGAGAAACCCGCCGCTGTGGCTGAAGAAAAAACCGAAAAACAAGAAGACTCGAAAAATATTTTTCGATTCATCGGTGATTTTTTCCAAAAACTAAAAGATGATGTTTCCAAAGGTTTCAGGGCAAAAAACGAAACCGGCACTTTGACGGTTCCTAGGACAGACATCACAAATACCCGAACAAGATAAAGCTAAGTTTAAGAGAATCTAATGGTTTCCACAATTAGGTTGAAGAATTTTTCTCTGTAATCGAAACTGTTTTCTGGAGAAAATATTATTATCCTTACCATGTATCCTTTGTTTTTAAGGAATATAAATTTCGCTCTCATCGGAACAGATGATTTTGACAGGTAATTTACCACAAAAACATCCGCTTGTACCGATAGGACAGTTGTCTTTGAATGTTTTTTAAACGGGAGGTTTATTTTTTCTAGAAAATTCTTCCCTTCTTCGTAGGTATCAATTTTATCGGTTATTCTAGAGCATTGAATATGCATACCGTTATCGGACATACTATTCGGTTGGATAGTAAGGGTCATTCCGCCAAACTGTTCATCCAAAAACCGCACCCAATCTTCCGGATATTTTATCAGCATTGATTTTAGACGAAATTCCTTTTTAAGCGATAATCTAAAAATATCCGGCAGGGCGCCTGTCGGCGAGAAAACTCTTCTTGTGAGAAAAGGTTTGATCTGTTTTTTTGTTTTGTTTTTAGGTTTTTTTAAAATACCGTTTATCAGCAATACCAATGCAACACAAAAAAGCACCGGAACAACTATTTCACAAACTTCTAGAATAATTTTTCTTTTTGATTTTTTCTGCCAATTTGTCATTACTGAAATTAGTCCCAAAAAACGCATACTTCTTCGAGAGGTAATCTAGTACGTTTTCTTTTAAAAAAAATTTGTTTTCCGCCTATAGGAACGATAGAAACTAGGTTCCACGGCTGTCTCACTCCTAAAAATTGTTCTAAATCTTTCTGGAATATCAACGGACCTGTCATCCAGCACGCCCCCAACCCCAACGATTCCACGGCAATAAGAATATTTTGGATAGCACCACCGATACTCAACTGCCCGGAATCAACATTTTGCTGTCTCATCCCGACAGAAACGCCACTATCTTTAGCCAATTTCGCCAGATAAGATTCATACGGTTTGCCAAGCACACATATTAACATCGACGCACTTGTGATAGAGATATATTTTCTATAGTTATCCAATCTTTTTAAAACAGTTTTTTTCTGAGGAAAAGAGTCTCTATAACTTCTAAAACAATTCTCTATAACAGCGACAAAAGCCTCTATATTTTTCTTATTTCTGATTACAACAAACCGCCAAGGCTGCTGATTGAGTCCGCTAGGAGCCCAACGTGCACACTCAAGAATACTATTAACAGCTTTATCGGATATCTCTATAGATTCAAACAATCTGGTACTGCGTCGACTTAAAATAACTTCTATCGCCGTATTCACAATGTCACCACCAAATTAAAGATCAAACGACCGCCTATTTTACGACCACACACCCTTTCGGTCACGGAACCGCCACCAAATTCAGGATCAAACAGTCTTAGGTTTGCTCTCCTCCAACCGTTTAGAGTCACAGCATCACCGCCAAATTCGGGGATCGAGCAGTACAGGTTCAGATCCAACAAACCACCGTCAACTCCTCTTCTTCAACAGAAGCCCGCAGAGAGTACTGACCAACAGGATAATTGTAAGAGGCTCGGGAACAGGTTCCGAAGTGGGAGAACATGAAGTAAACACCCATATATCTCCGGTAGGGATAAAACCGGGATCATAAGGATCGCCGATTTCATGAAACTTAAACGCTTCTTTATATGGTTGAGGCTCTATCATATAAGCCCATAAATACCAATTGTTCAGATCTCCATCGGGAGCCCAGTTAAAAGCAGGATCGT
>CAZFUR010000192.1:0-4876 GCA_964522245.1 uncultured bacterium
AAACCATTCCGTACTCCTTAATTTAACGGTTCAACTAAGTTTTTTACAAATTCAGCGACTTTAAGATAACCATCAATCCGATCTTTATTCTCTTTTATCCTCCTGACTATCGCACTACCAACCACAACAGCATCTCCATACTGCGCGACAGTTTTAACTTGCTGTGGAGTAGATATTCCAAAACCTATTGCGACAGGTTTATCGGTCAACCCCCTGATTCTATTCACATTAGAGAAGATCTCAGAATCAAGATCAGACTGTTCACCCGTAACACCTGCACGGGAAACATAATATATAAAACCTGTTGAGCAATCCGCAATCATCTTCAAGCGATCATTGTCTGTCGTAGGGGCAACAATGAATATAGTATCCAATCCGGCATCACGCATATCTTTTCTGTAATCTTCCGATTCTTCCGCAGACAAATCAAGTATCAAAGCACCGTCAAGACCGGATTGTTTCATATCCTCCACAAACCTCTTCATACCATACTTATAAACAGGGTTTAAATATGTGAATAAAATCATCGGCAACTCAATTTTTTCACGTACATTTGCTACAATATTAAAAATAGTTTCTAAGTTAATATTATGTTTGAGTGCCCTGATAGAGGCTTCCTGTATAGTCGGTCCGTCTGCCAAAGGATCGGAAAACGGCACGCCTATCTCTAGAAGATCGACTCCCGCCTTATCAAGTTCATAGATCAAATTCTCAGAAAACTCCGCCGTAGGGTCACCGGCAGTAATATACGCCACAAACGCCTTTTTATCATTCTGTTTTAAACGTGTAAACAGATCCGTTATCCTCGACATTACGATTTTTTCCTATTATTCAATTCCATCTTTACAACATCAACATCCTTATCCCCCCTGCCTGATAAATTAACTATCACCAAAGAGCCACTAGCAGGCGGATTCTTAACCAATTGCGCAATAGCGTGAGAACTCTCTAAAGCAGGGATTATCCCCTCTAATTCCGACAATAAAACAAATGCGTCCAGAGCTTCATCATCCGTAACCGCCGTATAAGAACATCTACCCACGTCTCTCAAAAAACTGTGTTCAGGACCGACAGCAGCATAATCTAATCCTGCCGATATCGAATGCGTCTGTTCAATCTGCCCATTCTCGTCTTGCAGTACATAAGTCATAGCACCTTGAAAAACACCTTTCTCTCCACCATTAAACCTTGATGCGTGTTTACCACTGTCCAAACCAAACCCGCCAGCCTCAACACCTATCATCTTAACCTCTTTATCAGACAAAAACGGATAAAAAAGCCCCATCGAATTACTACCACCCCCAACACAGGCAATTAAATAATCGGGCAATCTATTTTCATACTGCAATATCTGTTTTCTAGCCTCATAACCTATCACCGATTGAAAATCACGTACTATCATAGGAAACGGATGCGGTCCAGCTACTGACCCTAATATGTAATGTGTATCATTTACATTAGTCACCCAATCCCGTAGAGCCTCGTTGACAGCGTCTTTAAGTGTTTTTGCCCCACTCTCAACAGGAATAACCTCCGTACCAAGCAACTCCATACGAAAAACATTCAGCGCCTGCCTTTTCATGTCTTCCGACCCCATATACACATAACAATCCAATCCAAACCTAGCGGCAACGGTTGCCGTGGCAACACCATGCTGACCTGCGCCCGTCTCAGCGATGATACGCGTTTTACCCATGCGCTTAGCCAACAATACCTGTCCTATAGCATTATTTATTTTATGTGCCCCGGTATGACACAGATCTTCACGCTTGAGATATACCTTCACTCCACCCAAATGCTTCGATAATCTTTCAGCATAATACAGCGATGTCGGTCTGCCGACATACTCTTTCGCTAAATAATTGATCCGTTCGCTAAAAGCCTTATCCTTTTTTGCATCAAGATAAGTCTCTTCCAGCTCTTCGAGGGCATGCATAAGTATCTCAGGCACAAACTTACCGCCATATTCTCCAAAATATCCTCTTTTATTAGGATACGACATCTCAATCACCTTACATTTATCTCATTGACATAATTTTCGACATGATTTCTTTCAGCAATTTATCGTCCTTCACCCCGGGAGACGACTCCACACCGCTACAAATATCCACCCCGTACGGGACAACGGATCGCAACAGACGCTCAATGTTATCAGGATTAATACCCCCGGCAACAATAATATTCCCATCAAAATCTATTTTATCCAAAAGACCCCAATCAAAAGATAAACCTGTCCCTCCATACAAATCGGGCGAAAAACTATCAAGAATGTATCCGCTCAAATCATATTTTTTTATATTCTCCAAATCAGATTCATCTTTTATTCTAAAAGCCTTTATAACACGATATGAATCGAACTTACCACAAAAATCGGGAGACTCGTCTCCGTGTAACTGTATTGTGCGAATTCCACACATATCGGATATTTTCAGAATTTCGTCATAATCCTCATTCACAAATAACCCTACCGATGATACAAACGGGGGCAACTGACTTATTATACTATACGCCTTATTCGGAGAAACATATCTAGGACTTTTCTTGTAAAAATTAAACCCAAGCGCATCCACACCACACCCAACAGAAAATAACGCATCCTTTAATCTTGTTATCCCGCAAATTTTAGTGCGAATCATCTAACTTCTATCCCCAAATAATTCAAAATATTTCTCTTTAATATTATCCTGTTTCATCAACGCTTCTCCTATCAAAATAGCATCTACCCCAAGATCGCTAAGATAAGATACATCAGCTCTTGAATGAACACCGCTCTCACTAACTATAATCTTGCCAGCAGGTATTTTGCTGAAATATTTTTCCGTATTTTTTATATCGACAACAAACGTCCGCAAATCCCTATTGTTTATCCCGATAACATACGCATCCGCAGACAAAGCCTTATCCAAATCTTCACAATCATGAATTTCCACTATATATCCTAACCTCAAATCCCCACACAAAGCGATATATTCCACCAACCGATCAACAGTCAAAATAGATGCAATCAGCAATATCGCACTTGCCCCACTCACCTTAGACTCCTTGATCTGATACCTATCGATAATAAAATCTTTACGCAACAATGGGGTTGCATTTATCTTCGATAAATCTCTAAGATAATCTATGGAACCTAAAAAAAACTGTTTTTCTGTTAAAACAGACATCGCATCAACATTCAATTCAGAATATATTTTCGATATCGCTATATGATCGAAATCTTCTCTTATTATACCTCTTGACGGTGACGCCTTTTTTATCTCCGCTATAACCTTTATCTTATCACCTTTAAAGCGTTTAATAGAATCAAAAAAAGACTTCTTATTTAAAGAAGTAATAGCATCAAGTCTTTTATCTAAAATAGATTCAGGAAGATTCTTTTTGGTTTCTTCAAGCTCAACCTTTTTCGCGTTTACAATCTTATCTAAAATCATCACAAAACCCTCTGGCATATAAATTATTCGTTCATTAAACCATAAGATATCTTTTTTTTAAAGATTAAAAAGAGAGTTTTAAACTCAACACCAATGTAATGATGTGCATGAAAACATAAAGAAGGATTTTGATACAACCTCAAAAAATAACGGAAGCCTCCCAAGAGGATCAGAGAGGCTCAAAAAAATGGGGTGAGTGAACGGATTTGAACCGTCGGCCTTCTGGGCCACAACCAGACGCTCTAACCAACTGAGCTACACCCACCACAATAATTATTTTCATACATAATATATAAAGATAAAAAAAAAACAACTAAAATTTTGGATTTTCTAAACCAGAAAAAAATCCGGGGTTTCGTCTTAATAACAAAACCCCGGAGACCAATAAACAAACCTATAAACTACCTTGCCTCAACACAAAACGGTTTGGAGCGACTAACATTACCATATACATCTATTGCCCTAGCCTCTATAGATACCGTTTTAAATGCCTTAGCATGAGGTATTTTATAAGAATAACCAAACGACCCTGAAACATTATCTATAACATAATCCAATGAACCATCAACATAAAATTCGACAGTCCTAACCTCTGTAGAATCGTAGGAATCCACAACAAAGTTAATCGACTCACCAGCAGAATATACCTTATTAGTCACAGGTTTTAAAGAAATATACGGCGCACATCTGTCTAGATGACTATACGTGTTAAAAGAAAAGTTATCGATTGTAAGAATTCCGACATTCTCATCAACATAAATGAACATCGATACCGTATCGTTCAAGAATTCCGAAAGAGGTATCTCAACCATTTTTGAGTAAGCAACTAAACGCATCGTTTCGCCTACATCAGAACCTATAAGTTTTACAGATTCAGTCGATATAGATGTACGAATAATAAACGGTCCGGATATATTTTCTCCAGAGTGATTCGTTACGGTCAGATCATACTCTGAAACACGAGTCCTTCTATTATAGGTGCCTTTAGAAAGAGAAATGTCAACTAACCCGTTCACCACAGATACCTTGCCATCAACCTTAGCCTCTACAATAACATCAAATTTAAACTTAACTCCCCTACTATTTGAAAAACTCAAAGAAAGATCAAAGTTTTCGCCCGGATTAAGCAAACCGATATTATCAAGTTTTATAAACGGATCAATAACTATACCCGTATCATCAGATTTAGAATCAATCAAGGTGACAGTCTTGGATTCGCCATCAACATTTTCTATATAAGCCACCACCTTCGGCTCAGACGACTTTAGCACAGACTTCTGTGCCAAATACGTTATATCAACGTATACACTATCATCCGCAACCTTAAATATTTTTGATACATACCCACCGCCATTTATGACAGCCATACGACTACCTTCTGACGGATATAAACCGTCAACTGAGTCTAGAGATGCCACGTTACCGCCACACTGATATCCTTGCAG
>CAZFUR010000193.1:0-4811 GCA_964522245.1 uncultured bacterium
TCTTTCTCCGAAACCGATCTAGTTGTTGATCGTGACAGTTTTGAGGAGCTGATCGAAATTCTCAGAACAATCAATCTTATGCCGTTAAAAAAAATCGTTACTTTCAATACAGAACAAAAAGATACCCGTACGACAAAACTAAATATCAGACACAATAAACATAAATCGAATCTAAAACTAGACAATTTGAGCTTTTTATTCTAATGATATACCAACAAGACAATCCACTTATCGTTCAGGGCGACAAAACAATACTACTAGAGGTAGATAATAAAAAACATCAGCAAGCCCGCAACTGTATCATTCGGTTTGCCGAACTTGAGAAATCACCCGAACATATCCATACTTACAGAATAACTCCACTCTCTTTATGGAACGCCGCCGCAAGCGGATTAGATTCTGAAACTATAATCAAAGATCTTACAACATACTCAAAATATGAAATCCCACAAAATATTCTCAGGGATATAACAGAATACACATCTAGATTCGGCAAAGTGAAGTTATCGAAAAACAAATCGGATGGTAACCTGATTCTATCATCCGATGACCCTATAATAATAGAAGAGATCCTCAATTTTAAAGGAACACAAAACTATATCTCAAAAATCATAGACAAAAATAGTCTGGAAATCCAACCCGAAAATCGAGGGTTGATTAAACAAGCCTTGATTAAATTGGGTTTTCCGGTAGAAGACATTGCAGGTTATAGAGACGGCACACCTCATAAAATAGAACTGCTGGAGGTAACAAGAAACGAAAAACCGTTTGAATTGAGGAATTATCAGATAGACTCCATCGAGAGTTTCTATCAATCAGGCAGTGTAAGGGGCGGTTCGGGAGTAGTGGTACTCCCTTGCGGTGCGGGTAAAACCATAGTCGGTCTGGGAACAATGGCTCGTTTACAGGTACAAACCTTAATCTTATGCACAAACATAGTCGCCGTCAGACAATGGATCGAAGAAATAATCGACAAAACATCAATCGACCCAAAAGATATAGGCGAATACAGCGGTGAAAAAAAAGAGATCAAACCTATCACTATTTCAACATACCAGATACTGACTTACAGAAAAAATAAAACTGCCCCCTTCAATCATTTTGAGATTTTTAACTCAAAAAAATGGGGTCTGATAATCTATGACGAGGTACATCTTCTACCCGCCCCCGTATTCAGGATAACGTCATCCATACAAAGTACCCGCCGACTCGGCCTGACGGCAACTTTAGTCAGAGAAGACGGTAGAGAAAGTGACGTTTTTAGCCTAATCGGACCGAAAAAACAGGATATCCCATGGAAAGTGCTGGAAAAAAGCGGTTGGATCGCAACGGCGGTATGCCACGAAATCAGAGTCAACCTTAGCAACCATATGCGTATCGAGCACGCCACCGCATCAACGAGAATACAATATCGAATAGCCTCCGAAAACCCGGCGAAAATACCTGTAATGAAAAAACTTATAGAAAAACATAAAGATGACAATATCCTCATAATCGGACAATTCATAAACCAACTGCAAACAATAGCAAAAGAAATAAATAAACCGTTAATAGTCGGTAGTACCAAAAATGAGGAAAGACAAAAAATGTATGCCGATTTTAAATCAGGTAAAGAAAAAATACTCATCGTCTCAAAAGTAGCCAACTTCTCCGTAGATCTACCTGACGCAAACGTGGCAATACAGGTATCCGGCACATTCGGTTCACGCCAAGAAGAAGCGCAACGGCTAGGAAGAATACTCCGTCCCAAACAAGACGGGCAATTCGCTCACTTCTATTCAATCATCACCAGAGAAACCTCCGACCAGAAATTCGCCGCAAAACGACAACTTTTCCTGGCGGAACAAGGTTACAGCTATAAAATTATCGATTCGGAATCACTCGAATAGATCAAAAAACCGTTCTTAAAATCTAAACATTATCTACCATGTTGCCGATAGGATAATATACTTAGTCTCCTCTAAGTATAAACCCCTGAATGAGGAGAGGCGTGTTATGCATGCTTCTCCTCATTACTTTATCCACAAATAGACACAACACAAAACCTCTTAGAAGACAAAGCAATAAACGTCTCAAAAAAATCTATTTTTTTTAGTAAAAAGGAAGAATCTCTATTTCTCCATCACCTTGACAGACAATACAATAGTATTGTCTTAATCGAACAGGTATCTCTATGAGAAATCTTGAAATATGAGTGTAGGATTTGTTTGAGAACCTCAAATTTCATCAATCACATTCTTAACCAACGGACGATAAACAGAACCGTAAAACATTTCCAAATACCTATGTGTTTCCAGCCTCTCAAGGTTAGTGATATATTTCCAAAATCCGTATATTCTAGATAAGGTCAAAGCTTTTTTAGCGTACAATTTCCATGTATACTTCTCTTTGACACGTTTCAAACCTTGTTTGGATATCTTTTCCCAATAGGTTGGACTTTTTTGGGATTTAGTTATAAAATCCAATATGATTTTTGTAGACTCCTCGCCATCGTTAGGATCGATGTGAAACCCTGATATTCCGTCTTCTATTATCTCCAACGGACCACCGTAACAGGTGGCAAACGTGGGCAACCCCGAGCTCATAGCCTCTATGATAGTCAAACCGAACGCCTCAAAATGCGCAGGCTGAATAAATGCGCCATGACTATCGGCTACAAAACGGTACAACTCGCCTGTTATATTTTTGTCATGTTTTGAGGTCAACCATCTCAACTGCGATCCCAGATTATATTTTGCTATTAGTTCGTGCATTTTCTCGATCTGAGATATCTCCTCATTGTCTTTTGATCTTGAAACATCTATATGCCCCGCAACAAGAAGCAGATTCGCCTTTTCCCTCAACTTTTCGTTTCTGCCAAACCACTCAACCAACGAAGTCAAATTCTTGATACAATCCAAGCGTGCCATAGCAAATAAGATCGGTTTTTCAGTATCCGCCAGAACACCTTTCGCTTCACCGTCTATTTCCGCACCAAAAACCAACTCTTTTATAGACTCAAGCTGTTTTGAGGATCGCTCTTTCTCGTTAAAATACGGAAAGAAAAACCTAGTATCTACCCCGGGAGAAATTATGTTAAACTTTGGATCGTAAACATTTATACCGTTTAAAACTCTGTATAAACCCGGCATGGTAAAGGTATTGTAACTTTCATACTGACCGACTGTCTCACCGGTTCCGGCTATCTCCTGATAAGTACTGGTGATTATAAAATCAGCACAATTCATCGCAATTAGATCGGCAGTAAACTGACAAGAAAAATGGTACGTACTCTCACTCTCTTTCCAGTAGATGGCGGAATAAAGATATTTTGTTTTTTCCAGCGCGTGAGCTATATTGCACTGTATAACATGCAAACTCTTCGATAACAAAGACGCAACAAGGTTACCGTCCGAATAATTTCCTATTATCAAATCAGGTTTTCCCTCAAGCAGGTAAACAATCTCTTTCTCCACATCTTTAGAATACCTCTCAAGGTAAGGCCATATATCGAATCTGGATATCCAATGCGGAACAACCTGTCCCGATTCATCCTTGAATGGCACTCGCAAAATACGAGAACACGAACAACCCATGACATTCTCCAACTCACAATCACAGTTTGTGCCTTGTGCATCGGGAATAAGACGGGTGACGATAAGTATCTTAGGTTCTATATCCAACCCTTGCTCATATATCTGTCGTTTCATCTCTTCTTCCATCGCGCGAGCCTGATCAAGGATGTACACCACCTGCCCGCCCGTATCAGGCTTACCTAAAACATCGGATTGACCGAAAAAACCGTGCGGTGTGATTATAGCGCAATTAAACATCATCGGGATACGACCTAGAAAATGCTCTAAATTCGACGGCGACGGTGCCTCAAGTATATCCGATAAAAGATGCATAGTCTCTCTTATCCTGCGAACGCTTCTACCCCAACCGGGCTCAAACCCCAACAGATTTAAATCCGACTCAACGGACTGCCATGTTTGTTTAGGTTTTTTCTTCGATAAAATAGCCTCAGCCTTACGCAACGCAGTTTGCAGATGAGCAACATCTTTTATCCGTTTATTGAGCATCAACTGCGTACCGTGATACTTGTGAAGCCGTAGAAATTTATATAAAAGACACATCCCTTCGCTATTGTTATCAAACAACTTACTGGATAACTTCCTGTTTAAAAACTCAACCCCTTTGCCAATAGACCTTTTTTCCTTCAGGACGGGGAATTCCCTGTTAAAAGGTTTAAAATCCACCTCTAAAACCCAATCTTCCAGATCCAGTGGTTTTTCTTCTACAAGATTTTCTTTAAAATTCAAAAACTCCGACGATTCTATCTGTTCAGATTCCGCTAATTCCGTGTGAACTTTTATATATTCCCACACTCCGATATCGGGTCTTGTTGCAAAATATATCCAAGGTTTCCTGACAACCGCCTCTTGAGCGTTATTTATTATCTCGAAAAAAGGATTGTTTTGATCGATTTTATCATGTTTTCTTAATAAATCCGTAAGGTCAGTCCTTAACACAAACGGTTTATTTAAACCGAACAACTCATTAAAAAATAGATTTATTGTTTCTCGTTGTTTTACGTCTAATCTTTTCATATTCATTCTCTATTTTAATGTTTTAATTTAACTTAAAAAACCGTATTTTTCTATACCCTCTATTATCCCCCAAGCATTGTTCTCATCGGAAAAATAAATGCGACTTTTACCTCTTAAATTATCCAATTCAGGACTATGATTACCGACAACAACTCCAAGACATTCGCAACTGAGCATTTCACTATCGTTGCCTGAGTCCCCGGCAGTTAATATATTATCAAA
>CAZFUR010000194.1:0-4808 GCA_964522245.1 uncultured bacterium
TACTGCTTATAAAGCTAACATTTTTGGCAACAGGCTTTATTTAGCAAGAGAAGAACAAGGAGTTACCGTGGTAGATATATCGGATCCTTATAATCCTTTGATCATAGGATCTTGGATGGGTGCTAAACCTGCATACGATGTATCGGTCAGGGGAGATTTGGCTCTTGTTGCGTATGGGGAGTATGGAGTAGGTATGGTGGATATATCAAACTTAGATAATGACGGTACGGTTGTTTTATTGGGGTATGTGAAAGATCCTCATAACGGTATTACTACCAGAGTCGAGTCTAAACTAGGGACGATATATGGTATGAATGAAGGTTATATATATACTGCGGCAAACCATGTGCATGGTGTTTCCTCTTTTGTGCCGGACGATAAAGAAATAGTCAGGGTGGAGTTGGAAGAGATAAGAGTAAATTTTAATCAGGAAATAAATGTTAATACGGTTGATGAAACCACATTTCAGATTAATAACCTGTCGACCGGAACACAGCTTTTGCCCCAGAATCCGTATGATATAGTCGCAAGCGGTAACACGATTGCTTTTTATACGAGAGGTAGGTTGGAGACGGGGATGGAATATGAGATTAGAGTGAAAAAGGAAATCGAAGACGAGTATGGACAAACCCTTAAAAACGATTGGGTATCTCATTTTTCTACAGCCACCATTGTAGATGCTAGACAACCTAAGGTTGTAGAGGTGTTGCCTCATATCGGACCTGTCGAAGGAGGTACTCCTATTACTGTTATGGGATTTAACTTTAAAGAGGGTATGGTTTTGTATGTGGGCGATGTTGAGGCGGATAATCTTTATCTGGAGAATCCGTCGTTGTGCAGGGCGGTTACTCCTGCAGGTACACCGGGTCCGGTGTCTGTCAGAATTGAAGTGCCGGGTGGTATGTGTGATAGTTTATCGGGCGGTTTCTTGTATGCCGTTGCGCCTACTTTGACAAAAATTATACCTTACTGGGGTAATCCTGTGGGTGGTACGTATATCAAGATTTTCGGTACCGGTTTTGTGCCGGGTACAACTGTCAGTCCGGGTAGTGTTGTGTCTATAGCGGGTGTCGATTGTTGGGGGTTTAATCTTGTCTCTGTTAAAAAAATATTTGCTACGGCTCCTCCGGGACCGTTTGGACCTCAGGATGTTATGGTTATAAACCCCGGTTTTAACGGACCCGGTTTTGATAAGTTTGTTTTGGAAGACGGGTTTGGATATGGATTGCCTTATCTCAGTACGACTAAGGCGGCGGCAACTGCTGTAAACAGGTTATATCAAGATCCTGCGAATGCAGGCAAACTTGTTTTTGCTTCGGCCGGCAGTGCGACGGAAGGAAATATCTTTTTTCCTGCCGGTGCTCCGGAAACGAGCGGGTCTTTTCGTATGGTTATGTTTGATGTAAGTGATCCTGAACAACCTGTTGTCGGCGGTGGTAGTATGACAGGTCCAAAAAAGACTGAACGCAGAAGATTGTTGGGCATTTTGCAGTCATTTTATGACGGCGATTCGCATTATCGATACAGCTATCCTGAGGCAAGGGCGGGGATACAGGCGATGTGTATGTATCACGACGATATCGATTTTAAATTTAGAGACGAACCTCTTTTAGCTTACAACCTCATAGAGGGTAATAGGGATTCTCGTGATCTGGTTTATACACAAAATGCTAGCGGGGAAAAAGTTATTCTTGTGGCAAATGGTTTGAGTGGATTGGTTGTTCTTGATGGAACAGATCCTGTATCCGCTCCGGTGGTTGGCAGAGAATTCGGTTTTGGAGAAGAATTGTTTGATGCGCGCGGAAGCGGTGGAATGTATGCTTTAACGGTTGAAGCAAAAAATAACCTTGCTTTTTTGGGTTTGGCTTATAATAGGCGTTATGGAGTAGCCGATAGAGTTATGCATATCGGTAAGTCATGCTGGTATAAGGATGGATCCGGTTTTTCTATCCCTGCTAGAGAGTGCGATCCTCACGGTATGGGCGGTCCTTTGGCGATAGTTGATTTTAGTGTAAAAAGTGATCCTGTTTTGATATCAAAACTTGTTCTAAATAGGGCGGGTGCTTATTTTGGGGGTGCAAACGATGGGCAATATGAAAGCCCCACAGATATAGAAATTCTAGACGATAAATTATACGTTACTACTGGGCATATTGCACAGACTTTGGGAAGTTCTAGATATTATAAAAAAGACAAGGAAACCAGCGCTATTGTCGAACAAGCACATAAAGACCCTGCTTTGGGGTGCAATAATCCTAATAGCGCCATGAGAGAGTATTTTAAAGATGCGCCATCTACAAGAATTTGTCCGGGTTGGGATTATAAAGGTTCATTCAAAATTGTCGATATCGGTTCTCCCGTTCTTACAGAATTGAGCACAATCGAATTCGATGACCATGTGATGGGAGTAGAACTTTTTAATAATTATGCTTTTGTTTCCGAATTTAATGACGGGATTTTCATCATTGATATCACCGATCCTTCTAATCCGCAGATAATAAACAATATTAAATTAACCGAGTGGGATGTTACCGATCCGGGTCAACCTGAAAGATTCGAGATAAGGGGAAATCTTCTTTTCGTAGCGGCAAAAACGGGTAGTTTACAAATTTTCGATATCACCGATCCTTACGATTGTAAAATTGTTAGTGCGGGTAACACTCAGTATGCGGCCGACGTGACTGTTGTGGAGGATACGGCGGTTCTGGCATCGTTGGATAGCGGGATTACCTTGTTGTCGACTCCGTTTACCAATGTACGGGATTATTATCCTGCTTTGAATCAGCTGGTACCTGTGGATTTCGGTGAAATGTGGGTTAGGTTTAATCGTAACATTAATCCAAGTTTCATAAACAGCGATAATTTCAAAATATGGTATGAAGATAATGAAGGATCGGCTGTTTATTTGGATGGAACAATTGCCACTCGACAAGACGAAACTTTCCCGACGGGACCGGAGTATGCCGTCTTTTCTTTTGAGAACGATAGTCTAATACCTAACAAAACTTACCACGTTTGGTTAAGCTCTGATATCGTCGATCAAGAATCAGGCAAAATGTTGATAGATTTTAATTCCACGTTTAAAACAGCTCCAATCGGTATAATTCAACCAAAAATATTTACCATAAACACAAATGTTGATTATCCTGATAAACCTGTATCTTTTATCGCAAGCACAGAGGGCGGTACGGTTATGGGTATTTACGGTGAAGGGTTTACTCCGGATACAAAAGTGCTGATTGCGGGGACGGAATTAAATCCTTCTGACGTGACTTTTGAAAACGAATCTATACTAATTGTTAACGTTCCGTCACAAGAAAATGCGGGGGCGGCATCTATCAAAGTGTTCAACAGAGGTGTTTCCGGTGGCGAGGAAATTGATCTGAAAGATATTTTGGTGGGTGTTTTGATCTATCTTAAACCTTTGAGTGAAGACGTTTTGCATGTCAATCCTAATCACGGAAAAATGCAGGGCGGAATTACGTTGCATATAGATGCCGATGTCTCTTGTATCGCGCCGGGTGCGAAAGTGGAGTTTGTATCTGAAGAGGTCTTCTTTGAGGGAACTTTGGACGGTATGGATTATGATGTGACCAGTTTAAAACAGATTATCACTATGACTCCGATGCCGGATTTCTCAGGCCTTGCCGAGGTATGGGTAGTCAATCCAAACGGCGACAGGGCTTTGGCAGGGATATTCTCTTTTGATTTACCGCCTGACGATAAAATAGATTTACCCAATTTCCCGCCACGATATGCAGGTGATTTGAAGATAACAGGTTCGATGACTAAATCGTTTTTTGATGAAAAATTGTATGTTACCGTTCCGAAAGAGGATAGCAGTAACATTCGTTTGACGGGACGTGTATTGCCGCCTCATGTGGAGGTGTTTGATATATCTATACCGATCAGACCTATTCAGGAATGTATAGCTGAAGTGCCGGGGATCCCTCTGGGATTGGATGTGGTGGATAACCTTATTTTTGTCGCTTGCGATGATGCGGGATTAGTTGTTATTGATGCGGTCGATCTGAAAAGGGCATTTGTCATAGACCAGGTTCCCACATTTGGGCGCGCGACGGGTGTTGATGTGCAGGGTAATCGCGCGTATGTATCTGTATATAATGATATTTATCCTCAGGGAAGCTCTATTCAGATAATAGATATCGATACTCCGGAACTTAACACGGTCAAGAAAATTTCTGTGCCGGGCAATAACCGTGATTTGAAAGTTGTCGGCGATTCGATCTATCTTTTGCAGGTTGAAGAAAATCAAGGAAACAACGAATTTTTCTTCAAAATATTAGATATGAATGGAAACCTTAAGGCGGAACCTCTCTCTTTGGGTGGGGAAAAAGGTACCGGTGTTTCCGATGATGGTTTTTTTGAAGATCTATTTGCAGAATTGTTTGGTAGTGCGTCGTCTTCAAATGGCTCAAATCCTTTCCCAAAAGGGGATTTTATAAAGTATAAACGTCTTAAAGTTCTCGGCGGTTTGGCTTTTACTCTTATGAACCAAAAAGTAGTCATTATAGATATGTATCCTGAAAATGATGGCGCGGTTTTGTCTCCGAAAATAAAGTTTTATGCGGGTGTTAGAGGAGTGGTTAGCGGTCTTGAAGTTAAGGGATCTAACGTATATGCCAGTGCGGGCGATATCGGTGTTGTGAATATACCGATCGTCAATGTGGTTGGAGTAGAGCCGGAAGTTGAGGAATTGGTGGATGTTGTCGCTCCGGTCAGGATTCATTTTTCCAGACCTATCAATCCTGAGACGGTGATAAATACCAGTATTGATCAATCCCCTA
>CAZFUR010000195.1:0-4785 GCA_964522245.1 uncultured bacterium
TTTTTTTCACAAAAAACTAAACATATTCAAACACAAAACAAATAAAAGTAACTGCTTTTTCTTACTTAATTTCTATTTATCCTTATATATCAAGCAGTTACAAACATAAAAAGTCAACATTACAATAGTCGAAAAAAAACAAAAAAACTTTAGCTTTTACCAAAATTAATCACGTTTTAGACATATTTCCAACCAAAAAGACATATCCTCCACCTGAAAACCAACAATTATAGAAGGGATAGAGGCCGGAGTACTCACACTATGACCTTCTCCTACTATAAGGGACGGTAAAGACATATCCACATCAAAAGACTGCGACCTGAAAAAAGATTTAGCGTTTCCCGCTATGATATTTGTCAGTTCAGCAACACCGTCCTCTACGACATCATTTATTTCAGAAAACCTCTCTCCCACAATTTTGCCCACCGTAGATACCGCCATATCGGCAGGAAAAGTGATTGCAATAAGACCATTAAGATCACCGACAAAACCTATCATACCGGATATGTCTCCCGGGGCTTCTTCTCCTCTCTTCTTCAATGCCAGAGAACACCTTTTTGGGGTCTGCCCGCACATTGTTTCAAAAGTATTGTTTACCGCATCAAGAAACGGATTTATATATTTTACATCCATGATTAAGACAAACTTTCTTGTTTATCAGAAACCTTTGTAGAATCGCCGGCATGATACCTTGAAGATATCTGTAAATTAAAAAGATATTTTACGATTCTGTCTTCGGTCCCCGATAGGATATTGACAAACTTCACCCCATACTCATAATGGTCTTTTTTCTTTAATTTTTTCGAGCGGATAACTTCACCCTGAAGATAAAAATCCTGAACCGGTCTATCAGGTTCGTTAAACGGCAAAGAAAAACGCATATTGACATTTTCTTTATCACTAATCTTAGTAGTGGAGTCTAGTTTAACTCCGCCTCCACTCAAGTCTCTTATAACTCCACGACAAAACTTTGGTCCTTGACCTTGGGAAGACAGATCGTAACGAATTCTAGCCGAAATTTCAACCGGCAACCTAAAAAAATTACGTTTTTCATTAAAATCCATAAGACAACTCCTTATTTAACCTGAGACTTCCATAAAATCTTTCATACGTTGCCCCAATTTTCCCTTCAAGCGAAGCATCGATTTAGTATGTACCTGAGAGACACGCGATTCAGACACACCCAGTATCTCGCCGATTTCTTTCAGCATCAATCCCTCATAATAGTACAATATTACAACCATTTTTTCCTGCGGGCTCAAACTGTTGATAGAATCCGCTAAATGTTCCTGAAGCTCTTTTTGTTCCGTCGAAAACAAAGGCGACCTGTTTTTGGAATCTTCCAATGTATCTATTATTTGCAACGGCTTGTCATCGTCTCCCGAGTTCAGGACGGTATTAAGAGACACCAATGTTGTGGGAGTAGCGTAATTAATCCATTCATCCAATTCTTTCTCTGATATTTCCAGATGTTCCGCTACTTCCTCATCGGTGGCCGGTCTACCTAGTTTTTCTTCTAACAAAGCATACACCTTCTGAAGTATTTTGGCTTTTCCTCTGACAGATCTTGGCACCCAATCGAGCGATCTAAGCTCATCCAATATGGCACCTTTGATTCTGGTAGTGGCATAAGTTTCAAACTGGGTTCCACAATTCAGATCGTACCTATCGATTGCCTTCATCAGCCCTATTATTCCCGAGCTGATTAAATCATCGGCATCTATATGAGAAGGCATACTTATAGCCATCCTTCCCGCGATATATTTTACTAACGGCAAATACGCTAATATCAATTTATCTTTAGCTTCAGTATCGCCTGTACTTTTATATATTTGCCAATACTCGTTCAATTTTCGCTTCATCTCTGGTGTTTTCTTTTGGAGAGTCCTTCTTGATTTCATTTTTGTCTCCTCAGGTATATTTTATATTAATCTAAACCGATTCCATAGACTCTTCCGAGTCATTGTATTCATCATCAAAACCAACTTCATCTTCCATATCCGCATTGTTTTCTTCTTCTTTTTGCTTTTCCTTTTCCGCCTGTTCTTCTTCTTTTTGTCTTGCTTCTTCGTATTCCGCCAAATTACGAGTGATATCTTTAAAAACACCCGTGATACCAAATCTGCCTAAAATTCCGACAGATAGAAGAGCAATACTACTGCGCAAAAAACAAACGTTCAGAGAAGCGCCTGCATTAAGGGATATAAAAAACGTCAACAGAAAAGCCACAACCGAGAGATATATTAATATTTTTCCTAAAATGAGATTCATTGACCTGTTTCAACCCCTGTTATTTGTGCCGCAAAATTAACCAACGATTTGTCCTTTTCCCGAACAGTACAATTACATAAGCTCTTAGCAAGATTCTTTATACAAGCAGTGGCGTGACAACGAGTATTATCTAGCACAAATGGTGCCTGTTTTCTGATTGATGCCACAACGGACGGATCTTTTGTCATAAAACCTATCGCATTTATTGATATTCCGATAAATTTATCCACAACTGATTTAAGTTTAGTTTCTACTTCTTTTGCTTCCTTCAGGTCACCTGCCATGTTTACAAAAAGATGAATTTTCAGATCCTCGCATTCCCCACTAAGCACCTTTATTAAAGCATAAGCGTCGGTAATTGCCGTGGGTTCAGGGGTTGTGACAACGATAGCTTCACCTGCGGCTTTAATAAATTCTGTAACATTCTTCGATATACCCGCTCCGGTATCGATAATCAGATAGTCCACGGCAGATTGAATTACACCAAACTCATTAATGAGCGTATCACGTTGATAATCATCCAGTTCGGTCAGCGACTGAAACCCTGATGAGGCAGGTATTATTTTTATTCCCGCAGGACCGTCGACCAATATCTCTTCCAACGATTTTTCACCGGATATGACATGTTGGAGGTTATATTTTGGATGAATCCCCAATAAAATATCGATATTCGCCAATCCCATATCTGCATCAAAAATGAGCACTTTTTTCTTCATCAAAGCCAACATTATCGCAAGATTAGTGCTTATATTTGTCTTTCCTACACCGCCCTTTCCGCTAGTCACAGCGATAGTACGCACATTGCTTTTCAGCTTTGAGGAATTCACAATGTTTCTCAATCCTGATGCTTGATCTTCCATCGTCTACCTTTCTTTATACATTAACCAATCCGTTAATGAGCGGATTACGTCCATACAGCAACAAGCTTGTCATAATATCGGGGGTCATTATATCTATATCTTCGGGCACATTTTGCCCGTTTGTGATATATGATACAGGTATTTGTGTCCTGACTGCCACATTCAATAATGTCCCAAAATTTTTTGTTTCATCTAGTTTAGTGAACAATAAACGCTGTATGTCGAATTTCTCAAAATTTCTCAAAATTTCTCTTAAATCGCTTGATTTCGTAACAGCGCTCAAAACAAGATGCATTTCTATAGAAAATATACTTTCATCCAACAACTTTTTCATCTGACCTATATTTTGCGAATCATATCCGCTTCGACCGATCGTATCGATAAGCACAAGATCTTTGTCCTGATGTTTTTTTAAATTACGGTTCAGGTCTGCCACCGATTTTATTATCTCAAGAGGTATTTCCAGAATTTCAGAATAAGTTTTGATCTGTTCTTGGGCGCCTATTCTAAAAGTATCTATAGAAAACAGGACTACCTTCTTTTTGGCGATAAGAGAAAGGTCTGCCGCTAATTTCGCAATAGTAGTAGTTTTGCCCACACCCGTAGGACCGAGCAGAGCCAAAACCTTCGGTTGTTGAGATCCGAATTCCAGTCCACCTGAATAATTAGAGATTCTAGCAACCAATTTTTTCATATATTCAAACAGGTCTTGTGATGTTCCCGGATGTTTTATCAACATCTCTTCATCCATATTCTTCACGATAGATTCCACAATTTCTTTTTCTACTTCTTGAGTCATCAAGGTTTTTGCTATCTCTGGAGAAAAATCATTTTCGCTCAAAGAGGCATCGACTCCGTTAGTTTTCATAAACTTCTTCATTTCCAGAATTTCGTCTTGAATTTTGTTGAGTTTGGAAGCTAATCGTTCTTGAGAAGTTGATGTAGAATAAAATTTTTCTTTAAACTTCGTATCCAGTTCTTTAAAAAAATCTTCTATACTATTTTTTAGGATTCTTTGGTTTTCTGACGGAACGGTACCGGGTTGATACTGAACAATACGGTTATTTTCTTCTTCTGATTGATGGACAGGTTCTTGATAAAAAGCTTTACCTTTTTTATCATATCCGATCAGGCTTTCTTTTTTATTTTCCAACGTAACAGAATCTTCTTCAAGGGTTGCGAAGATTTCAAATAGTTCTTTACCCATGATGGTTTCTGTTTTTTTTGTTTTTAATATTACGGCATCATCGCCCAAGTCTTTTCTCACCTGACTCATCGCCTCCGACATTGAATCCGCCTTGTACTTTTTTATCTGCATAATCCGCCTCCCCTAATTAGACCTCTGCTGTAACTTTATTCTCAATATTCTCTTGATTTAGCTCTACAATTCCCAATGGTTTTATAACCACTTTCGGGTCAACTTCCGCATACGAGATAACCGGTATAAGAGACAATCTCGACTCTATCAAACGTTTAAGATGCAACCGTATACCCGGCATACAAATAATAACCGGTTGTTCTCCTATCAGACCGACTTCTTCTATTTTTTGACCTATACTGTGGACTAAGTTTTGACCGAAAGCAGGATCCATCGCAATACTGGTCCCCTTTTCAGTCGTGGTCACACAATCCGCAATCATTTTTTCCAGTTCAG
>CAZFUR010000196.1:0-4777 GCA_964522245.1 uncultured bacterium
GTGTTGATAACCCTTTGTACAGTAACTCTACTATGAATGGTGCTATCGCAGATACTATCAGCGCGAACAAGCCTCCTATTATTGTCCCGAACAACATGATTTTTTTGATGATTTTTTTGATTGTTACGATATCTTTCTTGTTTTTCAATGATATCATCACAGGATAGATTACCTTGTATATTGGGTCGGAGATCAATCCCAGTATACCCGATAAACCCAAACCGTTCTTATAATATGTGACGAATTGCGGGTCGCAAAAGAAACCTATCGACAAAGTGTCCGCAAACCGATTGGCTGATTTCAGAGTTGATGATAAGGTTGTATGAAATGTAAACGATAGAATTTCTTTCAGGTTTATGTTTGCGTAACCGGGTTTGATTTTTCTGAACGACTTTTTAATATTGAAGACTACTTTTACCGTTATGATGACTGTCATCAATATCCCGGAGTACAGGTATGCGTATATTATGTTTACGGGATTTTTATCGGTATTCAATGCGATTACGATAAAGATTAGGCTGAATATTTTTCGCATGATAGCTTGGATGCTCAACCATGAGAATTCTCGGAACGATTGAAATATGTTGACGGATGTTGTGTTCAACGTACCGACCAGAAGCAAAAACGCATACACGAAAAGTGTTTCTTTAAGTTGAGGCATATTCATCAGGTGTGCTATTTTACCACGTGACAGAATGAGTATCATAAAACACAATACCCCCAAGATCAGGTCGATGGCGTATCCGATACAGATCAGTCCCAACGCGCTACTTTTATCATTTTTGTTGAGGAAATCACCGAGATATTTTATCAAAGTTTCGCCGAATCGCAGATCAATAAAAAGACTTATCATAGACGATATAGTGATGGTCAGTATGATCAGACCGGTATCTTTTGCGCCGAGAGACCTAACTAACAACACGTTTATGATAAACCCAAATAGCACTACCACCACGTTGCTTGAGAACAGGTGGGTGATCTGTTTTATAAGGCTTTTCTTTAAATCTTCGTAATACATATTACAACTAAGCGGTTATTTTCGTTTCAGGTTAGCTTTTGTATACTAACAGGTGGATTATCTGATTGCCAGCACTAAATGACCCTAGCCCAGTAGTTTTACGATATTGGTTGAGAAACTATTTGCTTGTGCCATCAGAGCCAAAGTCGATTTATGAAGCAGTTCCAGTCGTAATATTTCCAGTTGTGTTTCTGCCAGATCGGCGTCTTCTAGAGTGCTTTTGCTGGCGGCGTAGTTTGTTTCTTTGATTTCCAGAGTATCTTTTTGGACTTCCAGTCTTTTTATGAACGCTCCTGCTCGAGCTTCATCTTTTAAGATTAGGTCGTAAGCGTTACCGAGGTTTGTTATAGATTGAGTTATCTCAGACGATGTGCCGGTGACATTGATGTTTGTACCGTCTAAGATTAATCCCGATAGAGTCGGTTGTGCGGTATCGGTTGCGGTGCCTGATAGGCTTGCGTTCAGAAGGTTACCTACGGAGAAACCTGTATAAATTTTCGAGTCGATTCCGCTGGATAAAATATCGTCGATAGATGATCTAAGTTGGTTGAGGTCTTCTTGTAGAGCTACTTTTTCGGCGGTAGTAACGTCTACGGCGGTTGCTTGATTGGCGATATCGGTCATCTCGGTTAGTATGGTTGATATTTGGCTGAGGTAGCTGTCGTTTTTCTGCAGATAATTTATGCTGTTTTCGATAACGTTTTGTTTGGCTGAGTTATCGCTGATTTTCTTATCCAGTTGGCGAATTGCCACATAAGTCGCCGGTTTATCGGATGCGGAGTTTATTTTTTTCCCCGTTACCGATATTTTTGTCTGTTTATATATAGACTCCTGCAGTGCGTTCAGTTGTTTCAGCAGATATGTTTGGGGCAAAAGAGAGTTTATTTTAGAGAAATTCGCCATGATCGTCTACCTCAATCGGTATAGCTTTGAGTTTAGGACAAAACAAATTTTTGATAAATATGATGATATCTTCCAAAGTGGTTTTTTCCTTAACAACGCTCATTTTATCACCTTTGGTTTAATGTTTAACGCATTGACTGTCAAGGCGTTGTAAGCATTAGGCGTGCCGAGTGTCGTTTATTTTGTCTTAAATATGTGAAATTGAGGTTGAGTCGTCGGATCGGGTATTGTAATTACGCAAAAGAGTCAAAAATTTTCTTACGGGGAATATGTAATGTTTTGTTTCACTAAGAGAGGCAGTTATGTAATGTTTTGTTTCTTAACGTTAAGAAAATCTGCTTTTATGCCGTTAATATGGGGTAGAGTAGGTATTGGAGGTAATTGTGGATATAAGAGAAGAATTAGTCAAGATTGGGCTTATCACGGGCGATGCTGATCTGATAGACGCTCTCGACCGTTTGGGGCGGGTTGCGGTATCGGACATAACGGTTGTCTTGACAGGAGCGAGTGGTACGGGCAAGAATCTTGTTGCTAAATTTGTACATGAGCATAGCAAGCGCAAAGGTAATCCGTTTGTGACGGTGGATGTGTCTTGTTTGTCTTCTAGTCTTATTGAGTCGGAGTTATTTGGGCATGAGAAGGGTGCGTTTACGGGTGCTTTGAATACTCATGTGGGGGCGATTGAGCTAGCGAAAAACGGGACTTTGTTTCTGGATGAGATAGGTGAATTGAGTTTAAATTTGCAGAAAAAATTGTTGCGTGCGATAGAGACAAAAACAGTCAAGAGGTTGGGTGGCGAGAAAGATATTGTTTTGGATTTCAATATTATTGTGGCGACAAATAAAGATCTGAAAAAGATGGTTGAAGAGAAAACTTTTCGGGAAGACCTTTTTTTTCGGTTACACGAGGCGTCGTTTCAGCTAAAACCGTTAAAAGAGCGAAGAGGAGATATTCCTCTGTTGGTTAATCATTTTATAAAGTTTTACAACGCCAAGTTTGACAAAAAGGTCAAGGCTGTTTCGGATGCCACGATAGATTATCTGGAGAAATATTCATGGCCGGGTAATATCCGTGAGTTGGAGAACCTGATAAAAACAGCTGTTGCCACAACGAGCAAAGATGTTTTATGGATAGAAGATTTGCCTCTTCATTTTTCCGAGCAGAAAAGCAACGGTTGGGTTAATAAAATGGTATCTATGGCTCAGATGGAGAGGGAATATATTTCTTATGTTTTAGATAAATGTAATTGGAATAAAAGTAAAGCGGCTAAAATACTGGAGATTTCCCGCCCTAAATTGCACAGGATGATATCTAGGTTTTCTTTAAAATCGGAATATTAGTTTCTGCTGTATACGCATCCGCAGTAGTTTTGTCTATAGAAGTTATATTTTTTACCTGCCTTGATTGTTTCTTGAAACCCGTTTTGTTTCTTAAAATTTTCCGCCAAAAATTTTATACTGTATTTTTTCGATAAGGTATTGCCGATTTTATTGATTGTTTCGGCGTTTTTGTGTGGGCTGACGGTAAGTGTTGTCGTTAGGTTTTCGATAGAGAGGTCTTTTGCTTTTTGGAAAGATCTGTTTAGTCTCATTTCAAAGCATACGGAGCATCGTTTTCCCCGTTCCGGTTCGTTTTCCAAACCTTTTGTTAAGTCGAACCACTGTTGAGTATCTTCTTTGCCTATAACGAGTTGAGTTTTTGTATCTTCGGCGAGTTTTTTTGTTTCGTCGACACGCAGACGGTATTCTTCGTGCGGATGTATATTCGGGTTATAGAAATATATGATGACCGTATAGTCTTTGCTCAAGCGATCCAGTATATATGGGCTACACGGTGCGCAACAAACGTGTAACAGTATCTTTGGTTTCATGTCGAGTGTCCTTTTTTAGATATCTGACTGATGGAGTCTATTATTTTTTGGAACATATTGTCTACCGAAACAGAAAAATAATTTGACTATCCGGTTTTTATCTGCTATAATCTACTGACAGAGAATGGGTAATAAAAAGTCTTGCCGATTTTTAAAAGTTTTCACTAAAACAAATCTTACTATGGGAGGTGCATTGAATGAAAAAAGTTATTGGTTTTTTTGCAGTGGTTTTGTTGGTAACGGCGGTGTCTAGTTCTTACGCCGGTAGCATCCTTTTTAAGGATGATTTTGAGTCTCAGCCTCTTGGCGGACCGTACTCATGGAACAACCCAAATGTTAGTTGGGTTCCGTGGGGTATTGACGCTGCCGGGCCAAATGTCGCACAACGTGAATTGTATATGCTTCAGGAAAATGGTAACAAGTTTGCTCGTATCGCATGGTACGGTTTTGGAGCAGAAACAGGAACGTCCACTACTCCGGGTGTTGTTTTGATGTATGAAGATCCCCCGGGACAATCTCTATACGATCTTAGCGACGCTTTGTCTATTTCGTTTCGGATTCGCTCTAATTTGGCTGATTCGCTACAACTGATCTCACCGTATTTTGTGGATTCGGATGACACAATTGTTCGACTTGAAGATTCGGCTTTGCTTTTTACTCCGACCGATGTAGACGGATGGGTAGAGTACAGTGTTAATATGTCGGATATGACTTTTGGTGCAGATACTATTGATCTGTCCCAGATTGTTCAGGTAAATATCGGTTTCTTCCAGAAAGATGGTTCTTCTACGGATCTCATCGGAGCGGGTATTTTTGATATAGATGATTTCGAAGTCGCTGTTCCGGAACCGTTGAGTTTATTCCTTCTGGGAAGTGCTGTATTGGGTCTTTTTCGTTTTAGAAAAAAGGATTAATCATTCTTTTTTTTGATTTCAATCGCCTCGGGGAACTATCCTCGGGGCGATTTTTTTTACCGTTTCGTTCTC
>CAZFUR010000197.1:0-4763 GCA_964522245.1 uncultured bacterium
TAGAAGCAGGGAATATCAAAAGAGACGACGCAAAAATCACAGGGATAACACCCGCATAATTGACCTTCAAAGGCATATAAGTATTTTGTGCCTGATAAACCCGCCTTCCACGTATCTGCTGTGCTCTTTGAATAGGGATTTTTCTCTCCGCCTGAGTAACCAGAATAATTCCAACTACAACAAACACCATTATTCCAAGCAACATTAAAAGAATCATAGGACTCTTCCCCTGTGCATTACCCGGAGAGAACAACTGCCACGCAACACCGATAGCAGTTGGAATTCTTGATATAATCCCAACAGATATTACCAGAGATATTCCGTTACCAATACCTTTATCCGTTATCTGCTCTCCCAACCACATCAACAACAAAGTACCGCACGTTAAAGTTACAACAGCGGTAATTGTGAACAATATTCCGGGATGAGGAACTATGACTATACCCTGAAAGACCCGCGCAATTCGCTCGGGATTTTCCAAAGCGGTACTGATAAAAAACGCCTGAAACATAGCGAGCCCGACAGTTGCATATCTTACATATTGATTGATCTTACGCCTACCGGAATCGCCTTCTTTGGCAATTCGCTCAAGTCTTGGAATAACAACCTGTAATAACTGCATGATAATAGATGCGCTAATATAAGGCATGATACCCAAAGCAAAAATAGTACATCTTCTCAAAGCACCGCCCGAGAACAAACTAACCAGAGAAAAGATACTTCCGCCCTGGCTACTCTCTATCCTGTTCATCAGTTCAGCCAACGCCGTACCATCTATCCCCGGTGTAGGCAGATGGGCTCCCAGACGACAAACAGCCAACAAACCGATAGTAATCAAGATCTTTTTTCTCAATTCCTCTATTTTAAATATGTTTATAAACGCTGAGAACATAAATAACCGCCTTAAATTTTATAATTCTTTCCATTTAAGCTTTTTTTCTTTAATTTTATCCAGAGCAGATCGACTAAACTTATGAGCGTGAATCTCTATATTTTTATCTATATCCCCATCACCCAAAACCTTAAGTCTACCTTTATACTGTTTGACATAACCTTTCTCGATAAGAAGATCAGGTGTTACGACAACACCGTCATCTAATGAATTCAGATCACGCAAGTTCACCAAAGAGTAAACAGTTTTAAAAACTATATTATTAAAACCCCTTTTCGGCAACCTTCTTTGAAGGGGCATCTGACCACCCTCAAACCCTATTTTACGAGAATAACCGGATCTTGACTTCTGACCTTTATGTCCTCTTCCGGAAGTTTTGCCGTTACCGGAACCGGTCCCGCGACCAACCCGATTTCTATCTTTCCTGGCACCCTCATTATTTTTTAATTCACTAAGCTTCATTTGAGATCAACCCCCGCATTTTAAAAACCTCTTCTTTGGTTCTTAATTCTTTAAGCCCTTCCATAGTAGCCTTGACAACATTGACAGAATTATTAGAACCCAACGACTTACACAAAATATCATGGACTCCCGCCAACTCCAATACTGATCTGACAGGACCCCCGGCAATAACTCCGGTACCTGGTGAAGCGGGCTTCATCATCACTCTACCTGCGCCAAAAACACCTATAACCTGATGAGGTATAGTTGATCCGAAAACCGGCACACTGATCATTGATCGTTTACCTTTTTCTACCGCTTTTCTTATAGCCTCGGCGACTTCATTAGCCTTACCGAAACCACAACCGACCTTACCCTGCTTATCACCAACTACAACCAAGGCGCTAAAACCAAATCTCCTACCACCCTTTACCACCTTAGCGCAACGATTTACGCTAACAACCACCTCAGTGAGCTCCATTGTCTTTTCTTCCAAAACTGCAACCTCCGTTATACCTTATTAAAACGTTATGCCTTCTTCACGAATTGAGTCGGCGAGTGCCTTAACGGCACCATGAAACTTGTAACCACTCCTATCAAAACAAAAAGAAGTTATCTTTTTCTCTTTCATTTTTTCAGCACACAACTTACCCAGGTTCTTCGCCGCTTCAATATTCTTCCCCGGTTTAGAAAATTTATCCTTATATTCCGGCGACAAAGTAGAAACACCAAGTAAAGTATTCCCCTCAGTATCATCTATGAGTTGCAGATAAATCTGTTTCAGACTTTTAAACAAACTCAATCTGGGTTTCTGGGTAGTACCTAACACACGTTTTCTAAGTCTAAGTCGTCTTTTAGTTCTTAATGCTACTCTTGATTTCGCTTTCGCCATAATAAACCTATCTTCTTTATCTATTTTCCTACAGTTTTACCAGCTTTTCTTCTGACATGTTCACCCACATATCTAATACCTTTACCTTTATACGGTTCAGGCGGATAGTAAGCTCTTATTTTAGCGGCTACTGCACCGACTTTCTGTTTATCTATACCGGTCACAGTTATCGCCGTACCTTTAACCTCAATATTAATACCATCAGGAACCGTATACTCCACGGGATGAGAAAAACCTATACTAAGAACAAGCTTTTTACCCTGCATCTGAGCCCTATAACCGACACCATGAATTTCAAGTGACTTCGAAAACCCTTTATCGACACCTATCACCATATTATTCACAAGACTCCTAACCAATCCATGGAAAGCCTTTTGTTCCCTGTCATCATTCTGCCTTTCACAAATTATCTTATCGCCTTCCTGCTTGACAGATATCACCTGGGGAGGAGTATATGAAAGAGACCCTTTAGACCCCTTAACCGCAACCTCACCATTTTGAAAACTGACGGTAACACCGGACGGTATATCTATATATTTTCCACCAATACGCGACATAAATTATATCCTCCTGCCTACCAAACATAACAGAGAACTTCGCCACCTACCTGTTCTCTACGTGCTTGCCTATCTGTTAAAATCCCTTTTGACGTTGTAAGTATCGATATACCCAATCCGCTCTTAACTTTAGCAACGCCTTTAGCCCCTACATAATACCTTCTACCAGGTTTACTTCTACGCGAAATATGCGAGATAACGCACTTATTATCCGGAGTATATTTCAGAACAATTCTTATCTTACCCTGGACCCCCTCATCAATCTGCTTATAACCTACTATATAGCCCTCATCCTGCAAAACCTTCACAATACCAAGTTTAAGTTTTGACAAAGGTATATCGACAGATTCGTGCATAGCCGCACTGGCATTTCTTATCCTTGTCAATAAATCCGATACCGGATCCGTCATTGTCATATCATCTATCTCCTCACCAATCTTTCGTAAACCCGTATTACCAACTTGACTTTACCACACCTGGAATCCTACCCTCGTTAGCCAACTTACGCAGGCAGATACGGCACAGTTTAAATTTTCTATAATACCCTCTTCTTCTTCCACAATTACTGCAACGAGAGTAACTACGAACCTTAAATTTAGGTTCTCTTTTAGCTTTTTCGACCAACGCTTTCTTCGCCACGGATAAAATATCCTCCCTATACTCTATTTCAACTATTGCTCTTAGCAAACGGCATTCCGAGCATCTTCAACATCTCATACGACTCTTCATCGCTCAAACAACTGGTAACAAAGGTGATATCCATTCCTTGAGTACGCTGTACTTTATCCAAATTGACTTCCGGGAAAACCGTCTGATCGTCCAATCCCATGGTATAGTTCCCGCGTCCGTCAAAAGAATTATTCGGGATACCCCTAAAGTCTCTGATTCTAGGCATCGCAATATGAATCAACCTATCCATAAATTCGTACATCATCGCACCACGCAAAGTCACCTTGCATCCGACAGGCATACCTTCCCTCAGTTTAAAAGCGGCGATACTATGTTTAGCTCTAGTAATAACCGGTCTTTGTCCCGCTATAACTGTCAATTCCTGTAAGGCATCATCAACCAACTTTTTATCTCTTGCTCCGTCACCGACTCCCATGTTGATAACTATTTTTTTTAATTTAGGAATCTGATTACAATTAGAGTACCCAAATTTCTTCATCATTTCTTTAGCTACTGTATTTTTATACTTATCGAGTAATCTTGGCATTTGTTCTTCCTACTTTTTAAATAATGTCACCACACTTGACACATATTCTGTTTTTAACACCTTCATCAGAAACTAAACTTCTAGTCCTGACACCTTTATCACACTTAGGACAAAACAGCATCACGTTAGAGACAGACAAAAAACCCTCTTTCTTTGTAATACCGCCCTTTTGATTTTGCTGAGTCGGCCTTTCATAATTAGTCAACATATTTATACCCTCAACCAGCACCCTCTGTTTCACACGGTTGACCTCAAGAATTTTACCATGTTTGCCCTTATCTTTACCGGCGATAACAAACACCTGGTCATTCTTCTTCAACTTCAACTTATTCTTAGAGACTTTCTGTAATTTCATCACTTTATCCTCTTCCTCTTATATAACTTCAGGAGCCAGAGAAACAATTTTCATAAAATTCTTTTCTCTCAGCTCTCTAGCTATCGGACCAAAAATACGTGTTCCTCTCGGATTATTCTGAGCATCTATCATAACGACGGCATTTTTATCAAACCTCAACGCCGATCCGTCTTTGCGTTTTATAACAGAAGCCGTTCTAACAACCACGGCTCTCGCTACTTCGCCTTTTTTAACGACACCGCCGGGCATAGCCTCTTTAACAGAGGTAACGATCACATCGCCTACTCGTGCGTATCTTTTACGGCTCGTGCCCAGCACCTTTATACACTGCACCTTTTTCGCACCTGAATTATCCGCAACTTCCAATCTTGTCTGCATTTGTATCATCAGTGAACTACGCCTCCAACCTT
>CAZFUR010000198.1:0-4763 GCA_964522245.1 uncultured bacterium
GATAAAATCCAGCAGAGGACTAGAAACGGAATCGGAACCTACGGGAGCATCTATTGATACCATGGTGTGGGTCATGAGCTTTTTTGTGAGTCGAACATCATCTATTGTACACCCGATATAGTTGGCTATTTCTTCATCTTGCGGTACTTGATCGAACCTATTTGAGAGAAAGCGTTTTGCCTCATTGTATAGTTTTATCCGTTTGTGTGTCGAGGCTTTCATCCAGCTGGAAGATGCCACATTTTTGCGAATAGAGTTTTTCATGCATACGACGGCAAACGATGTGAATTTAGTATTTTTTTCTGAATTATAAGCGTGTATCGCCTGCCATAAACCTTCTTTAGATTGAGAAATAAGGTCATCTACGGTCGAAACGAAGCCGTTTGTTTTATCGTTTCTGAGAACATAAGCCATTTTTTTTGCGGTCCAGATGGCTAATCCTTCATGTGAAGTTATTATTTGTTGTTCTGCATTTTTGTCGCCGTCTTGTGCCAGTTTAATCAGGTCTGTAAGTGACGGGTTCAGATCGATTTGGGTGGGTGTGGGGACTAATACGGTTTTCTCCGAGGAGAAATCGAATTCTTGAGGAATATCAATGATAGTCGGTGAGGTAAGGGACGGTTTTGAGTGTGAAACTGAAATTTGCATGATTTGTTTTGGGCTTTTGGCTAAATATACTAAACTCAGATCGAATCTGTTAACGGAGAAACTATCGGAACTCAAATCTTTGAGATTATCAAAAATCTGTGCGAGGACGGGTAATAGATCGGTGAGCGATGCTTTACTATCTATCATTATCGCAGACAATTTAGAGCCAATTTGAGGGAAACGCCGTAAGGTCGAATCGGATAAAGATTGAACATCTATGGAGATCATTCCGGGAAATTTGTTGTTACGGATATATAGATCGTTTATCCGATTCGCTATTAGAACGGCTATATCGCTCAAATAGGAGGTTTCTAAACGGTATTTGTCACCGGGTTTTTCGTTTACGATAAGTTTTGCGGCGGAAAGAGAATTAAGATAACGGTTTATTTCTCCGTAGGATAATTTAATGTTGTCGTTTACAAAATTTTCTATTTGCCGAACCGTATCAGGTTGAGAATCAAGATGTTTTAAGATTAATGATAGAATCTCGTTTTCACGCAACTTGATTCTATCATAGGCGTTTTGATCTAAAAATTGTTCGACCAAACCTGTCGATAACTTAACCGTCTCTATAATATCATTGACAGTCGCTAGACCTAAATGTTGATCTGGTTTGTTATCGGTTAAACGAACAACTACCGTTTTGCCTGACAGGTCATTTTTGAACGATATTTCCGCATAAATATTTTCTGCCAATATTTTTAATCCGACTACTTCCAGCAGATCACTGAACCCTGCTTTGGCGATTATGAGATTGATGGTTTTAGACAGGGTTTCTTCTATATCATCGGGCAGCACGTATCCTTTTGGGCGTAGGGGATGTTTTTTTAGATGATCTTTGTATAGAGCGAATAGTTTGGTTGTGACAAGAAGAGTTTTTATTTTTGCGATTAGAACCGGTTTGCGATCGGCGAACACAAGAGGTTCATCGGCAAGCCACGAGGCAATTTTTAAGGTGCTTGTAGCGGAAAAAAAGTTATCCAACGGTGTTTTTGTGCCTTTTAGTAATGACAGATACGGCAATTTTTCATGAGAGTTATTATCTGATGGGAGCAATGTTATAAAAGATACACCCCGTTTTTTTAAGTTCTCTTCGATCCCTTCATCATGAAACCCGCCTGCAATCAGTATGGCACGGGTTTGGTTTTCAGAATCCATTTTTTGCAAAAGGTTATCGACCATCTGTTTATCTCTATCGAGGACCAGTTTGTAAAAGTCTTCATAACGGTTGATGGCTATTTCTATCTTTGTGAACGGCAATCGGGACAGACCTGTATTTGGGAATTTTCGCTCAATAAAGGCTACGGCGTCTCTCAAAGATATGTTACGCAATCGGTTATCTTCCAGCATGGAACGGGTAATTTTTAAATCTGAACATTTTTTAAGAAACTCAACATACCGAGAAACAAGATACAGTTTTCGCTGATCGGGTGTGTGGATTAATGTTTTGTATATAGATTCCTCAAGCGTTTTAACTTCATCGCCCAATTTATCGTAGTCGATTTTATTGAATAAAGTCAGGTAGGCAAGATAGTTATTGAAATTTTGATACATTTTGCGGTCTATATTGTATTTAGAGGATAACCTGTCTATTTGAGAAATATAGTCTGAATCAGGAATTGCGTTTAGTGTGCTTAATAGTTTAGCGCGTGCCAAATCTTTAGATTCGTCATCTGATAAAAACGGCTCTAAATTTTCTTTAATGAGTTTTTTTTCAGTCTCTATTTTATCGAACGATATTTTTTTTTCACGGGAAATTAGATCTATGATGATTTCCATATTTTTTTTCGGAGAATATTTTTTTACGGAATATTTTTTTGATAATTCAAGCAATTTACCGATATATTCTTTATCCATGGAAGCTGATGTTATCAGTTTATCTAAAAAATACAGTTCTTTAGAATATATTTGCGGTTTTATGGTATTGATCGCTTTTTTAAGTGTATCTGTGCATTTATCCAACTGCTTTTTTGCGTCAAGAGACGATAGATAAGAATTCAAGTTTCGCCTGTACAGGAATTTATCTTCTATACCGAACAGACATGTTTTGTTGTTTTGCCTGCCCATATTCAAAACGGAAAAATATTCGGATCCATGAACCTCGCCTGTTTTCATAAAATAATCCATCACTTGTTCAGTTACGGTTTTGTCAGGAAAAGTGGATATAAAAGAGAGGTTTATCTGTCCGCTGGCGCCCTCTACTCCGATTAGGTTTAAACAATATTCTTGAGACAAAATTTGGAGTATTTTTGTAAGATTTCTCTGAGCGGTGTAATTTGTATGTATATCTTGAATGAAGATCACGGTTTTATTTGTATCGTTGTTTTGTGAAACTTTTTTTATCCGACAAAGTTTATAGGGTAACTTTATCTGACTCAATTCTTTAGAGAACAGATTAGAAACACACAACAACAGAAATAGAATGGTTTTCAGCAAGGTTTTTATCATTATTTTATCTACTTTAAATATTCGCGAATCAGACATTTTGGTAAGATCAATTATACAAAAAAAAACGGTTTTTATCAATGCAGGGTTTTTCTCTGAGCAGGGAGGGATTGTTACCAATCTATTTTTTTTCTATCCATAAAGAAAAAACCGCTATCGGAGTTATCGGGTTGAAGAGCAAGCCAAACTGCTGTATCCGCTCCTTGCGAGGCATCTCTTTCGGCATCCCATCCACCAAGATCTGTTTTGCACCATCCTGGGCAGATACTGTTTACTTTGATATTGTACTCTTTCAGTTCATCGGCGATTATTCTGGTGAATGCGTTAAGAGCGGTTTTGGATATTTTGTAGGCTGTGAACGTTTTGTTCATACTGCTTAGCTGTCCGAGTTGACTGGATATATTGATTATCCTGCCGAAATTATGTTTTTGCATCAAAGGTACAAACTTCTGACAGATTCTTATCGCTCCGTAAAGATTGGTTTCCATAGTTTTTCTTATATGTTGAATATCAAGTGTGAGAACATTGCCTGTTTTATCCTCGTTAAGAAAAATACCAGCGTTGTTGATTAGTATATCGATGCGCCCGAACTTTTTGAGCACAAAATCGTAGATATCTTCTATGCTGTCAGGATTAGTTATATCCAGTGCATGAAAATAGACATTACTTGTGTTGAGTTTTTTTAACGCTTCTTCTCCTTTAAGATGATCCCTTGCGGTCAATATCACGGTTATATTTTTTTTGGCAAGTTGCCTGCATATTTCTAGTCCGATACCTTTGTTGCTTCCTGTGACTAGAGCGACAGATTTATCATGCATAATTGTTCTCCCTAAAATCTTGTGGCGGCGCAGAGATCTTTATTTTTTTGTTTTATTAAAATAGAAAACCACACCACCCATTAAACTCCAGAAAATAGTCGTAATCCTGCATAAAAAAGATAACGCAAGAGCCTTCTCAGACGAAATTGAGAAAATTTTCAGAAAATAGATATACGCCCCTTCCGTAATTCCCAACCCGGAAAAAGAAAGTGGTATTGCAGAGACAAGCTGAATAATCGGCACAACGGTCAGGTAATTGATAAACTTTAAACCGTCAATAGATAGCGATAACCCTATAAAAAAAATCGAAACTATAAGTAAAAATTGTGCAAAAAAACCTATTACCATAATCCCGATAAGATCTTTTTTCTTCTGCCTGAAAATATGTATAGAATCGTAAATTTTGTTTAAAATATCCCTTATTCTATTTGATTTTATAAGTTGTTTTAGTAAAAAAATCCTACTGATTTTCTGTTTATTGGCAAACAAAATCAAAAACAAAAAAATTATAGCGTAACAGGGTAATATTATTTTAAAAATTTTTCTAAAAACCGGTACCTCATAGTTTAAAAGTATCATTATCGTACCGAGTATCAGGAAAGATGCGAATCCGCTTAATCTGTCTATGAAAACAGATGTCACGGCGGAAATTTTGTTGTTTTTAAAAATTTTGTTTACAAATACCATTTTCATAAAGTCGCCCCCGTTCGCACCCAGAAAAAAGTTATTGAAGAACAATCCGATCATATTTATTTTTAGAAGATTTTTGAATTTTGGATCTATTCCCTGCGATCTTAAGATCAACATCCATCTTAATGTAACCAATAAAAAATTAAAAAAGAGTATTGCTAT
>CAZFUR010000199.1:0-4707 GCA_964522245.1 uncultured bacterium
AATATTGTTTCATCATCAGAACTCTTATTTTTGTGATGTTTTTTCCTGATATCGCGGGGACAAGCTGATCGGCTAAGTTATCAAACGCCTCACTGTACAGGTGTTTAAAAAATGAGTTGTTTTTTAGTTTATGCCTGATTTCCGTCTCCGATCCCCGATATTTTCTGATCTCAGAGATGATCTGTTCGGGACGGTCGTTGCGCAACCAGCCTTTTTGTTTAGACCACAACCACCCTTTGAGAACGTTTTTGGCGATGATCTGTCTGATGGTTTTTTTCGTATTATCATCGAATTTCAGAAAAATTCTTGATGTTTTGTAAGCGGGTCTTCTATCGTCTGCCATCGCATAGGCGATAAGTTCCGGAAAAGAGGTATAATTGCTTTCGCCAATCGGTCCGACAAGAGACATTTTCGTGCTATGGAGTATGAGTGACCTGTGTATAGCAGGCGAATATAGATCATCAAAACACATATCCGAGAAAACCAGTAACCAGAACAATTTTTTATGGTTTTTGGCTGCCCATTCCAGAAAATCAAAAGAGATGTTAATCGTTTTTTTGTTATTCCATTTGATTTTGTATTTTTTCCGGCATTGGCTGTTGTATTCGGCAAACGTATCGTAGACGGAATCGGCGATTTTGTTGATAGATTCAGAGTTACCTGAGTTTATCCCAAACCTGACCCATTTTTCGAAGAATCTCGATATAAAACGTACATTATCAATCTCAACATCTTTTTTTATCGTGGATTTGTAAATATCCAGAATATCGTCAGGCGATAGGATAGAATCCAGTGCGTCGGGATCGGTTTTCTCAAGGGCGTTTTTTATTAGTTTCATCATAAGGTTGTGACCGATAAACTCATGCACAAAAATAGCGTTGGAATATTCCTGTTCGTAAAATTCGGGGTTGATGGTTAAGAAGTTTTCGTTTGCCGAACCTAAGTTTGCTCCCGACAGTAGAAAAATGTTGCCTGAATCGGGGAACAAAGATAATACCTCGGCGGGTGTATTTGTATATTCTTGCACGACTGTTTTGAGTGTATTGATATTGATAGTTTTTCTGTTTGCGTCTATAAAAATAGCGGGTCGGATTTTTAAGTCTAAACCTTGTTTCAGGTAACCTAAATACCCTTTGGTTTTCAGATAACGATAATCGATAGATTTTAGCATACCGTACATCCGTTCGGATGAAATACCTATATATTGATCGAATTCCTCAAATAACCAAATTATTGTTTGTATATCCGATATAAGATCCACAAGGTCAATTTTATATCTTTTTGTGAGAAAATACAATGTCGCGCGAAGATTCTCAAAATGTTTTCTCGCCTCAAATTTTACAGCCGATAACTCCTCAGGGTCATCAAGATCGATAATCTCGCTCAACATCTTTTTAGTGAACCCGTCCGATTGTTTCATCAACCAATCGTCCACCTCATCGACCGTCAAAGTTTCCGTTCCTTCAAATGGGTTTGAGGGGAGCATTTTGGTTTTAGGAGATCGGTTATCCGACAAGGATTGGAGTGTATATTTTGTCCCTACGGTTTTTTGCAGGTTTTGTAAACTTTGTTCCGCCAATTCTTTAAACTCAGGTTCATCGGTATCGATTCGGTTTATTATATCCGTCCACAGATTGAACTTTTCTGTTTTAGAAACGGGAATATCGGAAGATTCCACTAACCCTTTCAGCACCAGAAAATTCAAAATCGCCGAGTCTAGTTTAGCCAGTAGTTTTTTTCGTGACCTTGCGTGGATTACGCTCATCTGTTTAGGTCGGCTATTTTTATAAATGTTGTATAGTTGAGTTATCTTGGTGATTTCAGGTGTTTGGTCTGAAATATCTATTATGAGAGCGAGTATATCCAACAGGTAATCGGCTATTACGTTTGTGTCGAGGTTGGGGTTATTGAGCGGTGAGACGTACATTTGAAAATCGTTGTCGGTTTGGTCTAAAATATATTTTCTGAGGTTATCTGCCGATAAAGATTGCATAAGTCGCGCAACGGTAACCTTCTCGTCCAACAGATCAAATCCCGCAAGTTTAACAAGTCTCTCGAACAGTTTCTTGTGAACCCGATTTTTGATCCGATTAGCGTACTCTTTTAAAGGCAACCCTTTATACAGCAACATATTTCTAGCCAGTTGCGATCTCAGTTGATTGAAAAACGGCGATTTCGCAAGGCTCAAATCGCACATCACAGGGAACGCCACCGATTCAGGCAGTGGAGTGGAACTGAGGCTATCGGTTGCGGTTCTAGTCATGAGCGATAGGTATAAAGCGGGGTTTGGTTTTGCTTGATTAGGGGTTATCGTCATGTGTGATATATTGTTGTCGCTCAACAGTTTTTCTATTATATCGCTGTGGAATCCGCCCGATACGATTATCGCTTTGGGAGTGTCGTGTTTGCGCATAAGAGCCAGCAGGTTATCTACCATGACACGACTTCTTTTGTCGGCGACATCGTAGAAACTGTTTGCCTGCTTGATCGCTTGTGCAAGAGACGCCTGTTCAGATTCGGATATCCATGCCTCCGACTCTGTCCGATTCTGACGGAGAAACCCGATCATTTCATCGACAAGCGGATCTAGTTTCGATTTAAGCTCGAGGTATTTTTTATGATCCAGTTGTAGCGACAACATCTTCTCCAATGCGAAGACTGTTTTAGTCATATTCGATAATTTCAGGCAAGCGGTACGAGTATCCGAGGGCTGTTGCCCGATCAACTTAAGGCGGATTGCCTGTTCTATATCGTCAAGTTCGCCCATCAGTTTTGATACGACTATTCTCTCTTTGGCGTGGATTTTCTCCAGTGCCGATTTTATCGACGGATAAGGTTTTTTCAACGAATCCAAGTACGGTTCCAGCTCAATCAGAAAAAATCTGTCGGATAATTTACCCAGATTGTAAAGGGCGTAAGATTTTTTCAGCGGTTCAAACTTTTCTTGAGGGAAATCGGTTTTTATCTGTGAGATTGCGTGGTCGATCCGGTCTGACAGCTCTTTTATATCGTCGGTTGAGTGTTCAAGCACAGATATCAGTAAAGAGAAGTTGGGATAATTTCCCGATGGAATAGAAAACCTTTTTATCTGATCGGATAGATAGCTTGTCCACAGGTTCAAGGATATCTTTGCTTTAATATAATCCACGCTTTTCTCATCGAAAACGGATAACTCTTTAGAGAACAACCTGTGTTTTTGAGTTGTTGTTTCGGAATCTATTTTCTCAAGTGTGGGGAAAACTTTTTTTGAGTCGGCGGTAACGGTTCCGAAAAGTTTTATATTTTGCAGGTACAGTTTTTTGTTTTCGATACCTTTTAGTATAAAAGGGGTTGTTTCGGGTTCTGTGATAGACAGATATTCCGCTCCGCTAAGCGTACCTTTTTTCATAAAATCGGTACACGCTTTTTGTCGTGATTCTTTGTCGGGAAAAGCCTGAAAAACAGAGGTATCCAGCGTATCGGTCGCACCTTCTACGGATACAATCGGTATTTTGTAGTCGTTAACCAAGATTTTGATTATATCGGCAATCTCTTTTTGGTATTTAAAATTGCAGTGAACATCTTTGATATGAATGACGATCGAGTTTGAGTTTTCCCTCGATTGCCATCTTTTACTAATTGTGCCCAAATCGGGCGGTATTTTAAGGTTGTGTGCTAAGTTTAGCGCATACAGATCCGCCTGTGCCCAGTTGAACAAAATGTTTGAGCATAAAAATACGCTTAATATTTTTGAGTATAATCTGTTTCTATTTTTCAAACTAAAAATCCTTAATTATATTTATGTATACATTTTACTCTAAAAAACATAAGAAAACAACAGTTCGTATATTATTGTGATCTAGTGGGTTACGGGTATTTAGCCTGTGGTGAGATAATAAAAGTGAAGTGTGCATTGTATCTTTTTCGGTTAGTTTTGTAAACGAGGAATCGGGGTATTTGAAAAAAATTAATTTTTTTTCTAAAAAAGCTAAAGTTTTTCGTTCATGTTGCCGACAGAGGAATGTTTGGGTTTTTTTATTTTTTTGAGTATTACTTTTTAAGTGACGATGGGGTTTTCGGGCTTTTTTGGCAAAGACTCAACAAAGGGCGTTTGATGACGATAACCTGTTTTGAGGTTTGATAAGATTTTATAAAGGGTGACAGATGAGAAAAAGATTAAAAAGTGGGTTTACTCTTCTTGAGGTTTTGGTGTGTGTTTTTGCGGTAATTTTGTGTGCGACGGTTGTTTTTGTGGTTGGCAAACAGATTAGGGCGTCGTCGTACGCCACTTTGTGCGCCAACAATTTAAGACAGATATCTCTGGCGATAGCCGCCTACTACAATGATTATAACGATTATCCCGCAGGGTTGCCCGATAACACACTATCCGCCCAGCTGGATAATTATCTTGACGATCCGAATGTGTTTTTGTGTCCCGAGGATCGGTTTGAGACCGTAGACAGTTACACCCAATTTTACGTTTACAGAGGCAGTACCCTTGACGGTGTGGGATACCTGATGGGATGTCCTCGTCACAGAGGTAACAGTTTGTCACATAATTTGTTTGGTTTGGGCAGTACGCAAAAATGTCTTGTGGCGCAAGTGCTTGTTGATGGCGACAAATGTATATACCCCGGTGAGACGATAGAAGGGGGCACGATTTCTTTGGAAGACGGATCGTTGATAAGTTCCGCAGGTACAAAACTAATGCTCGTCCAATCGTTTCGG
>CAZFUR010000200.1:0-4694 GCA_964522245.1 uncultured bacterium
AGAGCCGCTAAACTGGAAGCCGATCATGGTGGTGGGTCATTAACTGCTTTGCCGATCATTGAGACTCAGGCCGGTGATGTCTCCGCGTATATTCCGACAAATGTTATATCTATAACAGATGGACAGATATATCTTGAGGGCAACTTGTTCTATTCAGGTGTCAGACCGGCAATTAATGTCGGGTTGTCTGTGTCTCGTGTGGGTGGAAGCGCTCAAACAAAGGCGATGAAACAGATATCGGGTTCTTTGCGTTTAGATCTGGCTCAGTATCGTGAAATGGCGGCGTTTGCTCAGTTCGGTACAGATTTGGATAAAGCGACTCAAGCACAGTTGAATAAAGGAGAGCGACTTGTCGAGATACTTAAACAAGGACAGTATTCAACCATGAGTGTCGAGACGCAGGTGTTGTCTATATTTATAGGTGTTAACGATTTTCTTGCGGGAATACCTATCTCGGAGTGTAAACGGTTTGAAAATGAGTTTATAGATTTTATAACCAAACAACATTCCGACTTGTTAAAACAGATTGTCGAAGAGAATAAAATCAGCGAAGACACAGATAAAAAGTTGCGGTCTTTAGCTGAACAATTTAAAGAAAATTTTTCCAAAGAGTAAACTTTTATGGATAACATCAGAGATATAAAAACCAGAATAAAAAGTGTGCGGGAAATCCAGAAAATCACCCGTGCGATGAAAATGGTGGCGACGGCGAAGTATAAAAAATCTCATAGGCGTTTACAGGAAACTAAGTCTTATATCTCGGAGGTTGAGACGCTTTTGTTAAGAGTAAAAAAAGAGGTTGTTTTGAGATATAATCCGTATTGTTGCGATAACGCTGTTGCAGAGAAAAATCTTGTCGTATTGGTTACTGCCGATAAGGGGTTGTGTGGCGGGTTCAATTCCAATTTGATAAAAACTGTGCTCAGGTCATCGGAGAAATTTGATCTTTATGTAATTGGAAAAAAAGGAAGAGCGTTTTTTATTAAACATGACGAGATAAATCTGGTTGGCGATATTACGGGTGTTTTTGGAACCTTGGATTTTAAGTCTTCCAGAAAGATAGTCGGTGAGATAAAAAAAGGGTTTCTTGAATCTAAATACAGATCGGTGAAAGTGGTATATACAGGTTTCGAGAGTATGGGACGCCAGCCTATCACGGAACAGCAGATTTTGCCGATGACTCCGTTGATTGAAACTATTGAGCAAGATATCCCTGCAAAGAGAATGATTTTTGAAGATTCTTATGAAACGGTGTTTAATAATTTGTTAGAACATTACCTTGAGTTGCGGTTTTTTAAGGTTTTATTGGAGTCAGAGTTGTCGGAACATATAATTCGCATGAATGCTATGGAGGCGGCTACCACTAACGCATCGGAGCTGATTGACGGGTTGGTTTTGGCGTATAATAGGGCGAGGCAGTCGGTTATTACTAAGGAAATTTTGGAAATAGTAGGGGGCGCGGAAGCCCTTAACAAATAATAAAAAACAAAGGACCGAAGTAAATGAATAAAGGTACAGTTGTTGAAATTATAGGACCTGTTTTAGACGTAAAGTTTGATGAAGGTAAGTTGCCGGCTATTTATAACGCGGTCGAGGTTTATGTGGAAAACAGCGACGGCGGAAAACAAAAAATTACTTGCGAAGTAGCTATCCATCTGGGTGATAATAAAGTGCGCTGTATCGCTATGTCGCCTACGGAAGGATTGAGACGTGGTATAGAGGCTATCGATACAGGTAAACCGATCACTATCCCTGTCGGGAAGGCGACTCTCGGTAGAGTTATGAATGTTCTCGGTGATCCTGTGGATAATGCGGGACCGATCAAATCCGATCAGACCGCTCCTATTCATCGTACGGCTCCGCTTTTGGAGGAGCAAAGCGCTAAAGTAGAGATGTTTGAAACAGGTTTAAAAGTGATAGATCTGCTCGCCCCTTATAGCAAAGGCGGTAAGACCGGTTTGTTCGGTGGCGCGGGTGTGGGTAAAACGGTTCTGATCATGGAATTGATAAGAAATATAGCGAGTGAACATGGCGGAATATCGGTTTTCTCAGGTGTTGGGGAGCGGACAAGAGAAGGTAACGATTTATGGTTGGAGATGAAAGAATCGGGTGTTATAGATAAAACCGCTTTGATTTATGGTCAGATGACTGAACCGCCGGGGGCAAGGTTGCGTGTTGGTTTGACGGGATTGACGGCGGCAGAGTATTTTAGAGACGAACAAGGACAGGATGTTTTGTTGTTTATAGATAATATTTTCCGTTTTGTTCAGGCAGGATCGGAGGTATCGGCATTGTTGGGTAGAATGCCTTCTGCTGTGGGGTATCAGCCGACGCTGGCAACGGAGATGGGGGCGTTGCAGGAGCGCATCACATCGACAAAACGAGGTTCTATCACATCGGTACAGGCAATTTATGTTCCGGCGGACGACCTGACAGATCCTGCTCCGGCAACAACATTTGCGCATCTTGATGCGACGACGGTTTTATCTAGAAGAATAGTCGAGCTTGGTATCTATCCGGCTGTCGATCCGCTTGATTCGTCTTCAAGGATTCTTGATCCTCGCATCATCGGAGAACGCCATTATAATGTCGCTAGAGAAGTTCAGCGTATTCTTCAAACATATAAAGATCTTCAGGATATTATCGCCATTCTCGGAATGGATGAGTTGAGCGAGGAAGACCGAATAACGGTATCAAGAGCAAGAAAAATTCAACGTTTCTTCTCGCAACCGTTTTTTGTGGCGGAACAGTTTACTAATATTCCCGGTAAATACGTTTCGCTTGAAGACAGTATTGAGGGATTTGAAATGCTTGTGAACGGAGAATGTGATGACCTTCCTGAACAGGCGTTTTATATGGTAGGCGGTATCGAGGATGTTAGAGAAAAAGCAAAACAGTTAGCAGAATAATCTTATGAATAAAATAAATTTTGAGGTTTTAACTCCGGAAAAAAAAGTTGTTTCTTGCCAGTGTGCGCAGGTTGTGGCGGATGGCGTTGTGGGGCAGTTTACCATTTTGGCGGATCATGCTAGTTTTGTTTCTAAACTGCGTACTTGTGTGGTTAAATATGATTGCGTAAGTAAAGAAAATAAAGAGGAATCTTTTGTTTTTGTTGCGGGAGGCACTCTTGTTGTAGAGAATAATCAGCTTAAGATTTTTACGTCTGCCGCAGAAAAGGGTACTGATATAGATCTCGAACGGGCACAGAAGGCTAAGATGAGGGCAGAACAGAGGTTGTCTGCCAAAGAGGACGGAACAGATTTTGACCGTGCGCAGGTGGCTTTGGAAAGAGCGTTGGTAAGGTTGTATCTGGTTGATAGAGTCAGGGGAGCAGTTAAAACATGAGTGAACAGTCTTCGTCATCTGTAGATAATAACCGAAAAAAACTCGCCAAAAAATATGAATTAATTCATAACATTTTATTTCTTGTGGATATTTTTTATACGTTGCTGGTTATAGTACTTTTTATAACTGTCGGCGGTAGCGGCGGGTACTCGTCTCGTCTTGTGGCGTGGATAGGGTCGTGGTGTGGAAATTATTGGTTACAAATCCTTTTCTACATGATGATAATAACCACTATATATATGGTATCTTTGTTACCGTTGTCGTTTTACAGCGGCTTTTATCTGGAACATAAATATCAGTTATCAAACGAAAATTTTCTGTCGTGGATCAAAGATAAAGGCAAATCATATTTACTGAATATTCTGTTTATGGTTTTGTTTGGTGAGATAGTCTATCTTTTCCTAAACCTGTCTCAACAATCATGGTGGTTGTGGGTTGGAATAGTGTGGATACTGTTTGGGATAGTGTTGAGCAATATCGCTCCGGTTTTGATAATTCCGCTTTTTTATAAACTGAAACCTTTGGAAGATAAGGAACTGACAGATAGACTGGTCTCTTTAGCCGATAGAGTGAAAGCAAAAATATTAGGTGTGTATGAGATAGAATTGAGCGCGAAAACAAAAAAAGCAAACGCCGCCCTTGCGGGATTAGGCAACACAAAACGAATTCTTCTGGGTGATACGTTACTGAAAAATTTTACACATGAAGAAATAGAAGTTATTCTCGCTCATGAATTAGGGCATTTTTATTATAATCATATCTGGAAACTGATTTTTTTTGGCGGAGTCATAACTTTCGCGGGGCTTTATCTGTCAAGCATCGTTCTCAGTAATTCTGTGGACGGGTTGGGGTTTGAGGGTATAACCAGTATAGCGGCATTCCCTGTGTTTTTGATCTGTATGTTTCTGTTTACTCTGGTCTCAACTCCGTTAAATAACCTGTTTTCTAGAATACTAGAACGTCAGGCGGATACTTTTGCGTTGAAACAGACAAAAGCACCCGATCATTTTATAAGTTCTATGAAAAAACTTGCCAAACTTAATCTTGCTGACGAAGAACCGCATCCGGTAATAGAGTTCTTGTTGCATAGCCATCCTAGTATAGGTCGGAGAGTAAAACTTGCCGAACAGTTTACTGACTGAAAACTTTTTTGTTTTGAGGTGATCCGATGACCGACAGATACGGTGCGCTCTATGTTATATCTACCCCAATAGGGAACCTAGAGGATATAACCGTACGAGCCTTGAATATTCTAAATGATTTGGATCTGTGTTTGGCGGAAGATACACGTCATACAAAAAAACTTTTCGCACGGTATGAAATAAAAACACAGCTACTCAGTTGTTACA
>CAZFUR010000201.1:0-4681 GCA_964522245.1 uncultured bacterium
TTTTGCTATTTCATCTTTGCTGTATAGCAAGATATCCATTGGGATTTCAAATTCTGACAACAATCTGTAGATTTTAGCGATCTCTTTTCTTCTGCTTCTATTCAGTCCAAAAGGTTTATCCTCTACGCACATAATATCTATATCGGAATTTTTATTTTCTTTTCCCATAGCATAAGACCCGAAAAGAAAAATCATTGAGGGATTTATACCCTTTACAATTTTATCTTTAATTTTTGTTATCGTTGCCTTTTTTATCCTATCCATAACAGTACTCCGATTTCCCTAAATCATAGCAAAAAGATATAATATTTAGGAAGGGATTTTTCTGCGGTTCGATTTAACATCGATCAGACTGATTTTTTGTCACAAATCCTCTACTCTTTAACCATATATCCCAAACCACGTGAAGCAAATATAACCTCAGGTTTATCGGCTAAAAACCTAAGACACGCCTTGCGCACATCACGAACTTGAGTGTAATTACGCACACAGACGATAGAACATGGCGATAACTTATGATACGTCTTGACAAAACTATCCGTAACCGAAACATAAGAATCACCACCAAAAAACGCAAACGATATTTTATCCGGATACTTTTCGTCAGGAATATCGGCAAACCAACCCTCATTTATTATCGGCAACTCCAATCCTTCGTCACTGAAATTACGAATGAACCGTTTTTTCTCGGTTTGCGGATATAACTCGTCTTGTTTCAAGCAGATATTAGCTCGATGAGGATTCAGGAGCGGTCTCTCAAACGAATCGTAAACAAAAAACTGTTTATCAGGTTTGTAAAAATCCAGTACTCGACGGATAAACAAAGAAGTTGTTCCCTCATAACACCCCAGCTCTACAATATCACCTTGCAGATTTTTCTTTAGAGTAATATCAAGACACCTCAACACAAACCTGAGCTGATGAGAAGCTATATCCGTTGTCAAAAATGTGTTTTCTTCTAATAACGTATCGATTATAGACATGAAAATCCTTTTTGATTCTTAGCTAAAACACCATGTTACTAAATCAGATCCATTCATTTCAATAATTAAACCAAATATCACCATTTTTCATCTTTTTAATACAGAATTCCCGATAATAAAGCGTTGACCAACAAAAAAAATCTGCTATATTGAGAATATCAAAATATAACCGGAAGATTATTATCTCCAATGATTGATAGATTTTTTATTATAACTGTTGATACCGAAGGCGATAACTTGTGGGATCGGTCAAAAAGTTTGACAACCGATAACGCCCGATACCTCTGTCGTTTTCAAACATTATGCGAGAAATTCTCTTTCTATCCGACATATCTGACCAACTATGAGATGGCTCAATCACCCGATTTTCAAGACCTAGCACAAGACGTAATCCGTCGCAATACCGCAGAAATCGGAATGCATCTGCACGCATGGAATTCACCACCTGCGTTTGATCTTACTGAAAACGATAATTTTCATCATCCTTATCTTATCGAGTACCCATCCGATGTTATGGCACAAAAAATTGACTACATGACTAACCTGCTAGAAGATCTGTTTGGACAAAAAATGGTTAGTCATCGGGCAGGCAGATGGTCTTTTGATGAACAGTATGCCGATATGTTAATCAAACATGGATACAAGGTCGATTGTTCCGTCACGCCGCATCAATCGTGGAGAGAAATCAAAGGCGATCCGAATAAAAATGGCGGCACAGATTACTCCAAGTTCCCTGAGGAAGCTTATTTCTTGAATCTTGAGGATATCGGCAAAAAGGGAAATTCCTCTCTTCTTGAATTGCCTGTGACAATAATGAAAAACGACCAAAACCGATTGTGCTGGTTGAGACCTATGAAAAATAATCTTCAGGATATGCTCTACGTAATCGATACAGCAATAAAACAAAATCGACTATACCTAGAATTTATGATTCATTCTTCCGAGCTGATGCCTGCCGGAAGCCCCACATTCCCGTCTAACGAGGATATCGAGTCTCTGTATGAGATGTTAAACGTTATTTTTGATAAAATACGTCAATACGGTTTTAAAGGCTCAACGTTACAATCGTTTGCCGATTATTTTATTCGTAAAGGACAACCTCATGACTCATTGTAATGATCGGTCAGGTAAGGTGCTTGTTCTGGGTAGGGATAATCGCAGTTTCCTATCGGTAATCCGATCGTTGGGTCGTCATGGAATTGAGGTTCATGGAGCGTTTTGCGCATCTGATATTGCGGCGGTAAAATCGAAATATCTGCATACTTATCATCGGGATATCGATTTTTCTCCTGATTCTTTGGAGTGGAAAGACAGGCTCATCGCGATACTGAAAAAAGAGAAATTCGATTTACTGATTCCATGCGAGGATACAAGCGGATATTATTTAAATCTATACAAAAATGAATTTTTACCGTACGCTCAGATTTATCTTCTCAATGATGATGCTTATCGGGTAACCAGAGATAAAGAGAAAACGTATGAGTTGGCACAATCTCTGGGTATTTCAGTACCTCGTCAGATGATTGTGCGAAAAACCGATCCTGATCTGCTAAAAAAAGTTTCCGATAACTTTGATTTCCCAATAGTGATAAAACCCCCGGTCTCATTCAACAAAAACCGATCCAGAAACGTTGTACATAAAGCCTACTCTCTTGAAGAAACGGAAGAATTGTTGCAGACAATGCCTGAAAATTTTATTTTGCAGGAAAATTTTATCGGAGTCGGGGTCGGAGTCGAACTTTTGATGAACAACGGTCAGACATTGGTTGCCTTTCAACATCAACGTGTGCATGAACCACTTATGGGAGGAGGTAGCTCTTATCGCAAAAGTGTCAAGATTAATCCTGATTTATTGGATGCTTCCGAGAAAATTCTGAGTTTTCTCAATTATACCGGGGTAGCTATGGTGGAATTTAAAGTCAATCTTGAAACCGAGCGATGGGTTTTATTAGAAATAAATGGTAGATTTTGGGGCTCGTTGCCGTTACCGATCTCTTTGGGAATAGATTTCCCGTTTTATCTGTATGAACTTCTCGTAAACGGAAAACACGAATTTCCTCAAAAATATAGAACAGGGGTTTATTGTCGTAATTTCCCCAGAGACTGGTTATGGATGCGAGAAAATTATCATGCGGACAAAACCGATCCGACACTTGCCACACAACCTGTTTGGGAATCGGTTTTATCACTATTCAACATTCTACTTTTTCGTGAGAAAAACGATACGCTGGTTCTTGATGACCCGAAACCGGGTATTTATGAATTTTCATTGTTAATCTCAAATATCAGACGTGAATATATCAATAAACTCCGTGAGTATTTGTCACAACCTAGTCGTTTCGCACGACATCGTGCTCAAAAACAGTTCAAAAAAGCAGACCATGTATTGTTTGTCTGCAAGGGGAATATCTGTCGCAGCCCGTTTGCCGCAAGCATAGCTACTTTGATGACGGATAAAGATATTCAATCCGCAGGATATTTCCCTTATCCCGGACGCACCCCGCCCGATAATGCGATAGAAGCGGCAAAATATTTTAAAATAGATCTATCCGCACACAAATCGCAAATGCTTAATAAACCATTAGTCCGACAAGCGGATTGTATCTTGGTGTTTGATAAATATAACATGGAAACATTGTCTGATAGTTTTCCTGATTCGAGAAAAAAAATACATTTATTTGGATGTCTAACGCCTGATTTAATAGATATCGCCGATCCTTTTGGCAAAGATGTAGATTTTTTTAAAAAGACGTACTCTCGGATTTTCTCCGCCTTAGATCAATACAGTTTTAAGGATTTGTTATGAATATAATAGATAACATTCCAGACGATCTGCCTGAAGAATTGATCGAAATACTTGCCCAAAAAGAAAATGTGCGCATTGAACGGATCGTCTCACGTGGGCATATCTCGCCACAGTGGTACGACCAACAAGACGATGAGTTTGTGCTAATTGTTCAGGGTGAAGCTAAACTAATCTTCGAAGATGATGACGAAGAAATCTATCTAAAACAAGGCGATTATATCATTATTCCCGCACATAGACGTCATAAGGTTGTGTGGACACCCCCAACGTCAGATACAATCTGGCTAGCGGTTCATTATCATAGTTAATAATCTTAAAACCGATCGGATAAATTATCGTTTTCTCGCTACAAAACGACCGAGCAAAGCAACTCCTAGTAGTATTATAGAAAACGGTTCGGGAACACAAAAAGAAAAATAGTGTCAGAGACCTAATTTCTGGACAATGAACCGACCTGAGTATATACTTTTCCCATGCCGAGAATGGTGGTTGTAGACTTGCACCCATCGCATCAAAATTGGAACATAAACGGAAATCTGTTTGTTTTATCAGCAGGAAAACTCAGAAAGACGAAAAAATACGGTATCTGAACCTGTTTTGCTAGAAAAAAGAATTTCTATATTTGTAGTCTATAGTGAGATGATTTTATGAGATGGCAATCTGATATTTGGAAAAACGAGCTACTAAAAGAACTGGATTTATTTTTAAAAGCAATAAATACAAAAAAAATAAAATCTGATGCTGGATATCTTGAAATGAAATTTAAGAGATTTATTTTTATTTCATCATATATTATCAGAAAATTATATGAATCTGAAAAATTATCACATGAAACCGAATCTAAAAATTATTCGTTATCGCATTGTAAATCAATTATTGATAAAAATATAAT
>CAZFUR010000202.1:0-4626 GCA_964522245.1 uncultured bacterium
TCTCATAATAGTTCCATATCAAGCAATTAGAGCTGCTTATAAAAATCCTGTCGAAGCCTTAAGATACGAATAATTTATACCAAACTGGTATCGTAATAACGATTGAACATTAGTAATAATTATTCAATATTAGTGCTTTACGGTTTTTCACAATCCGTATCTTGATAACAGTGTGGTATTAACAACAATACTTCGTTAAATTTAGAAATTAGAACTTAGAAATAAACTGCTGATAATTAGACAAATATAAAGATTAAGGATTAAAGTCAACTGTTTTATTGATCTTAAAAACAGGTACTTTTGAAAAAAATTTGCGGATTTTTTATTATTTAGTTTTAGGGAAACTAAGTTTGACACACACACCCTGAGGAGAGACAGGATCAAATTTTATACTACCTTCATGGAGCTTCACCAAGCCTTTAGCCAAAGTAAGCCCTATTCCTAAACCGTCATAACGTCTACTGGACTGATTATCTATCTGATAGAACGGATCGCATACATTGTCCATACATTTTTTTTCTATCCCGATCCCCGAATCTTTTATCTCTATGTCAACTCTTGTCGACAAATCGTCCATCTTGACTTCTACGCTACCTCCGGAAGGGGTAAATTTGACTGCGTTATCTATGATATTCAAAATGATCATAGAAAATTTCTCACTATCACCGTTTATAGAGATTTTGGTAAATTCGTCTATATTCGAAGAAAAGAGAAGATTTTTAGACCGAATTTGTTGTTTAAAAGAATCAAAACAGGTTTTTATGACCGAAATTATATCAAAAGGTTCTTTTTCTAAAAAAATTTCCTCAGATTGAAGCCAATTCAGTTCAAGCAATTCTTTAACGATGTAACTTAAATGGGATATTTGTTTTTCCGCGACATTAAGCATTTTGTATTGCTGATCATTTATCCGTCCCGTGTGTCCGCCTTTCATAAAAGAAATATACCCCTGCACCGTGGTAAGAGGACTCAACAACTCATGAGAAATTGTGGACAAAAAGGTGGACTGAACATCGTTTAGACGATCTTCCAAAACGGCATTCCCGTCAGAAAAATATTCAGATAACATTGCTTTCATACCGACACCATACAAATATTTGAGATTTTTATTGGAGATAATACACTCAATGCGAACTACTTAGTGATAAACACACCCCCACTGTGTAGCTTAGTCGGCAAAAATATGAAAAACTTTAGAAACCATTGATTATTAGTCTTTTGTGTGGAAAAAAGTACCTTTACGAGGATTAAATTTTAAAATCTACACATTAAATCTAAATTCTATCATGTCACCGTCTTTGACCTTATACTCTTTACCCTCCAACCTAACCAACCCCTTCGAACGAGCATTCGGGTAACTGTTATCGCACTCTACATAATCTTGAAAACCCAGTACCTCGGCACGTATAAATCCTCTGGATATATCGGTGTGAATCTTCCCTGCGGCTTGTTTTGCGCTGATCCCTGACGGGATCTCCCACGCCTTCACCTCATCGGGACCGACGGTAAAAAACACAATTCTATCTAACAACGAATAAGATTTTTTAATAAATCTATTTAAGACCGGTTCATCCATGCCCATATCTTCAAGGAAAACCGCTTTATCCTCATCGTTTAGCTGAGCGATTTCCATTTCCAGTTTACCGGATAAAATCATTACTGAAAACTCTGTTTTATCGAATTTAGCGACGACCTCAGATGTATCCGCAGTATCCGTTTCGTCTTCTCCCGTATTGAGAACAAACAACACAGGTTTCATGGTTAGAAACTGAAACCCTCTAAACAACATTTCCGCTTCATCATTAATCTCCAAACTGCTCAAAGGTTGTTCGTTATCAAGATGCTCTTTGAATTGCTGTAAATACTCAAATTCTTTCAGGTTTTCTTTTTTGTTTCGTTTGATCTCTTTTTCGATTCGCTCCAACCTTGTTTCTATCAAAAGCAAGTCGGCAATGAGAAATTCGCTTTCCAAATAACTTATATCGCATAACAAATCCACTCCGCCTAGCGGATGCAATACGTCATCCGATTTGAAAGCACGTATGATAACCGCCAGCATATCGACTTCACGGATCGCTTTCAGATCGAATTCCGCATGACCGTCCAATCCTTTTTTTCCGCCTATATCGATGAATGTCATCTCCGCATAAGAGGTTTTTTTCGGATTAAAAGTTGAGACCAAATGTTCTATCCGTCGATCGGGAACTTTGACCACACCGATATGTGATTCTATTTTTTCTTGAGCGTATCCTTTGACATCAAAATCCAGATTAGTCAATGCGTTAAAAATTGTTGTTTTGCCACTTTGAGGCAATCCTATCAAACCGACTCTCACATTAAACCCTTTCGTAAAAAATTTCCGACCACACTATTTTAACAATAACCGATAATTTTGCAAATAAAATCTATTGCAAACCTTATATATTTGACTTACTATAAACCATATCCGCCTTGCAAAGAACAGATTTAGCCATAACGCAAGATGTTGTGTGTTACAATAACACCTAATACATGGTCTTGTGTTTTTTATTGACTTTATTACAAATAATAATAAAATAATTTCATCAACATAAAATTCTAATCAACCGTCGTTAGGAGGAGCATAGATGTCGACTGCCGTAAAAGGTTCTTCAAAAAAACTTGTCAGAGAAAAAATTTCGTTAACAGAGAACGCTTTAAAAGTTTTGAGAGCGCGTTATCTTAAAAAAGATGCCTGTGCGAATCCCACGGAAACTCCTGAGGAACTTTTCGGTCGAGTTGCCAAAGTTACCGCCGATGCGGAACGGATGGGTTTAAAAATAGATGATGATTTTATAAACCGCCTTGAAGTACAGTTTTACAACATGATGGTCACCGGTAAATTCATGCCCAATTCACCCACCCTTATGAATGCCGGCAGGTCTATGGGGATGTTGAGTGCATGCTTTGTTTTACCTGTAGAAGATAGTATAGACGGTATTTTTTCGTCCATAAAACATACTGCCCTGATACAAAAAGCGGGCGGCGGAACCGGTTTTGATTTTTCAAGTTTGCGTCCGAACGGAGATTTGGTAGCCAGTTCAGGCGGTAGCACGTCAGGACCGCTATCATTCATAAAGGTTTTCTCCGAAGCGACAGAGGCGATCCAACAAGGTGCTTTTCGACGAGGTGCAAACATGGGTATCATGAATATCACCCATCCCGACATCATTCATTTCATAAAGGTAAAGGAAGACCTGACAAAACTCACCAATTTTAATCTCTCCGTAAGCATACCCAATTCATTTATGAAAACGTTGAAAGAATCGCCCGATTCAAAACATATCGTAATCAATCCACGAACGAAAGAACCTTCTCCTTTACCCCACGACGGCAAAAAAGATTCTTTCTGGACGGTGAAAGAGATATTCGATCTGATTATAGATAGGGCTTGGACAACAGGCGAGCCGGGTCTGATTTTTATCGACAGAATAAACAGAGATAATCCAACACCTCAACTTGGCAGGATAACAGCAACAAACCCTTGCGGAGAACAACCGCTACTTCCATACGAAGCGTGTAATTTGGGTAGTATAAATATAAGCAAATTTGTCACGGAAAAAGAGAACAAAGTATCATTTGATTTTGATGGATTAAAAGAAACCGTTCGCCTCGCAACAAGGTTTCTCGACAACATTATAGATGTAAACAACTATCCTCTGCCTGAGATAGACCGTATGTGCAAATCCAACCGCAAGATCGGATTAGGTGTTATGGGTTTTGCGGACGCACTGTTTAAGCTGAATATACCATACAATTCTGAACCTGCGTTGAAACTGGGTGAGCATATTATGCAAGTTATAAACGATGAATCGCACGACGAATCAGAAAAACTTGCTCTTGAGAAAGGATCGTTTCCAAACTGGCAAGGGAGCATCTGGGAAGTATCCGACAAACAGATGCGAAACGCCGCCACTACAACTGTGGCTCCAACCGGGACAATAAGTATCATATCCAACTGTTCAGGGGGAATAGAGCCTTTGTTTTCCCTCGCTTTTTACAGAAATGTTCTGGACGGTAAAAAACTTGTTGAAGTAAACGAGACTTTTTCCGAAGTTGCGAAAAAACGAGGTTTTTATTCTGAAGAACTTATCGATAAACTTGCTCAAGGAACACCGTTATCGAAGATAAAAGAGGTCCCGGAAGACGTCAAGAAAGTTTTCATCACCGCTCATGAGATTATTCCTGAATGGCACATAAGGATGCAGGCTTCTTTTCAACGTCATTGCGACAGCAGTATCTCAAAAACCATCAATTTTCATAACGACGCGACAAAAGATCAAGTCGAGCAGATCTACAGAATGGCTTTTGAAAACGATCTAAAAGGCGTAACCGTCTACAGAGACGGTTGCCGTATGAATCAACCTATGGCACACGAAACTAAAGAGAAAAAAGATACCATGAACAAAGGTGAGGGCATGGTCAGGCCGATCGCCATACCGGAGATAATGTCTTGTCTTAGGATCCGTCAGAAAACCCCTTTTGGAAACATGCACGTAAAAATAAGTGTTGAACCTAATACAGGTCTTGAGAGAGAAGTTTTTGCCCAACTTGGCAAAGGCGGCGACGTGGCGAACAGCGATCTTGAGGCGATCTGCAGGATGTTAT
>CAZFUR010000203.1:0-4611 GCA_964522245.1 uncultured bacterium
TTATCGTTTTACCCCTATACTTTATCTCCAAGGTTTCCCTATTGTATCTTTTGCCTTTACAGGTTTCGCACTCCACATAAATATCAGGCAAGAAATGCATTTCTATTTTGATTATTCCGTCACCCTTGCAAGCCTCGCACCGTCCTCCTTTCACATTAAAACTGAACCGACCCGGTTTATATCCTCTCATTTTTGAATCGGTGGTTTTCGTAAACAGTTCTCTGATATGAGAGAACAAACCGATATACGTCGCCGGATTAGAACGTGGGGTTCTTCCTATGGGAGACTGATCTATCACGATCGCCTTATCGATAAGCTCCAACCCCTCAACGGAACAATGCTTACCGGGTTTCATCTTAGACTTGTAAAATTTTCTGAACAAAACCGGTCTTAAAATTCCGTCCATCAAAGAACTTTTCCCCGATCCCGACACACCTGTTATGCAAGAGAACAAACCCACAGGTATTTTGACGTTTATTTTTTTCAAATTATTCTGTTCGGCAGATTTTATGGTGATATATTTACTTGATTTTTGCCGTTTTTTCGGAACAGGTATTTTCTTTTGACCCGACAGATACATTCCCGTCACCGATTTTGCGCAAGCGGTTATCTCACTCACCGATCCCGCCACAACTATTTCGCCGCCTTTCACCCCCGCCCCCGGACCGAGATCGATAATATAATCCGATCGACGGATCACCGCCTCGTCATGTTCCACAATTATAACCGTATTCCCTAAATTTTTTAGATTGTGCAATGTTTCTATAAGACGCTCGTTGTCACGCTGATGCAAACCGATACTCGGCTCATCTAAAACATACAAAACCCCCACAAGCCCCGCACCGATTTGAGTAGCAAGACGAATACGTTGCGCCTCGCCGCCCGATAAACTACTGCTCTGACGATCCAGCGACAGATACCCCAACCCGACATCAGTCAAGAATGACAACCTGCTTTTTATCTCTTTGATAATTTCTTTACCGATAAACAGTTCTCGCTCCGTTAATGAAATCTCCTCAAAGAATTTTTTCGCATCCAGTATCGACAGCGCTGTAATTTCGTTAAGGCGTCGTTTATCGACTTCCACCAAAACACTCTCTTTCCTCAGTCTGGATCCTTGACATTGCGGACAAACTTTCACAGCTTTATATTCCGACAACCAATTTTTCAGATTATCGCTTGGGGATTCTCTATACAGTCTCTCCAACTGCGGAATAATTCCCTCATAACCTTTATCAGGGTCATTCTTTTTCCATCGCCGACCCTTAATATTTTTGAAGTTGTGACCGTATAGGAGAATCTTTTGCGTAGCGGGAGCAATTTCGCAAAACGGGGTTGCGGGATCGAAATCGAACCGTCTGGCGAGTTTATTGATCAACTTAGAATAGTATCTCCTCAAATGCCGTCCCGCTTTGCGCCACGGAACAACCGCCCATTGTTTCAAAGACAACGTTTTATCCGGCATTATCAGATCGGGATCCATCTCAACAGTCGTACCCAGCCCATGACACGTTTCGCAAGCGCCGTACGGACTATTAAAAGAGAACATTCTTGGGGAGAGCTCCTCTATACTGACACCACAGTCGATACAAGCGTAAAGTTCGCTATACAAACGGTCTTCGTTTTTGTCCGGGGAACAGATAATAACCATCCCGCCGCTCAAAGACAAAGATGTTTCTACAGATTCCGTTAAACGGTCTTTGACCGTCTCGTTTATCACTAATCTATCCACAACGATATCTATATTATGTTTTCTGTTTTTATCCAACTGAATTTCTTCTGACAGGTCTTTTATATCTCCATCGACTCTGACTCTAACGAATCCGTCACGCCTTACATTCTCCAATAACTGCCGATATTCGCCCTTCCTGCCTCTGACCACAGGAGCTAAAACGATGACCCGTTCTTTTTTCGGCAACGCTAAAATTTGGTCTACTATCTCCTGAACCGTTTGCCGTGAAATCTCTTTCTCACATTTTGGACAATGGGGTATTCCTATACGAGCAAACAACAATCGCAGATAATCGTATATCTCTGTAGAAGTCGCAACGGTAGAACGAGGATTATACGATGCCGATCTCTGCTCAATCGATATCGCAGGCGATAACCCCTCTATATGTTCCACATCAGGTTTTTTCATCTGATCTAAAAACTGACGGGCATATGCGGACAAAGACTCGACATATTTTCTCTGTCCCTCGGCATAAATCGTATCAAACGCTAAAGAAGATTTGCCCGAACCGGATAAACCTGTAACGGTAACCAATTTATTGCGAGGTATTTTTAGGCTTATATTTTTTAAATTATGTTCTTTCGCGCCTTTTATCTTTATATAATCATTCATTCTTTGAACCACTGTTTATTGTTTTTCCCAAATAGGTTATAATAGATAATTAAACAGCTTTTTTCCAGATTTACTTTCGTAAAGATAAGATAGGACTGTCGATTTAATGAATAAAAAAACAAGAATTGACCGGATCAAAAAACAAGATCTTGAAATAAAAGCTATGCTTTTGAACCGTTCAGGTAAAGATTTGATACAACTCTTTCAAAGTATGATCGATTTAGGATTAGATAAACCGCCACTAAACTTTCTTCGTTCCCAAGCAACCTTTCCGGAAACAAACCGATCACCAATCTGTGCAAAAAAACATACAGACTACCTGCTCGATAATACGGTGAGAATTGATTCTGACAAAGATATTCTTAAAATGCTAAAAAGGCTCAAATTCCCTGAAAAAAATATCTTCGTGAAAGAGATCGATTTTTACTCTAAGAATATTGATCGATTTTTGTTTCTGAAAACATCGTTTAAAAAATCAAACTTCGGGAAATCGTCAATAAAAAACTGTTTATTCCACAACTGCTCTTTCGATGATGTAGATATGGAAGACACAAGAATCAGAAAATCTTTTTTTTTCAACTGTGTTTTTAGAAAATGTTATTTCCGATTCACAAACATCCGCAACACAAAAATAGATCGCAACCGTTTTCATTCGACACGTTTTTACGCCATAAACATCATCCATTCACAGATCACAAACAGTCGTTTTCACAATAACCTTTTCGAGAACTGCGTTTCAAAAGACAATTCCTTCACAAACACAAAAGGGATTTTTACAAACTGAACCTTTTTTTCAAGAAATCATCAAGTTTTTGTTCCGGCAAATACCATTGTTTTCCTATTTTTCCCGCACCGGGGATTTCTCCATCTTTCAACATTCTGCTCAATGTTTTTGGATGAATGGGTAATACCTTTTTTAGTTCCGCTATCGATAGATACTTTTTTTCTTTAAATTCAAATGTCATTTTCTCTCTCCTTACATTTATATAGTCACTTCTCTTTTATTTTTTCCAGTCCATTTTCCGTCAATCCACAGCCTGCCTTCCGTTAGGAATATATAGAACCTCAGCCATCTTTGCTCAAACCCTAACTCCACATTATCTTCATACTCCAAAATAAATTCCATGAACCGCTCCGCTATGACTGAATACGATTGATTGTATTTTTGTTTTATTCTCTGTTGGATTTGATCTTGTCTCGGCAACCAAACGATTCCGTACAACTCTTTCTCTTCAGGTAAATTATAAAACTTACCAGAATCGCTCCATTTAGAAACCCCTGCTTGTTCGGTCAAAATAATAGGAGAACAAACATCCCTCGCACCTATATAAAGCCAATCACCGTTTTCAGGAATCCACTCCTTTTGCAGTACCCTCGCATGACGACACATCCGTACAAACTGCCTCGACAGATCCATAAAAAAGCCCCCTTATCTATTAGAACCTGATTTTTTGTTTCGTTAGATTTATCAGTTCCCCGAAAAAAAGATCCAACTTAATTTTTATAGTATTTAGAGTTATTGAGGTTAAATAATGATAATAAAACGACATAATGCTTATCGATAAAACCTTTAACAAGCTATTAACAAGGGGATTACGTATTCTAGAACAAAAAAATCATCTGCTTAAAAAATAAGAATGAAAAGATTTAATTAAATAGATTTTTATAGAACGATAAGGATTTTTATTCGTTATTACACCTTAACTCGTTGATACAAGGATTGTTATAAAACAAAACACCCTTTATTTAAAGGAATTCCACCCTATGATGTGCAAAAAAACATACCTCTAATACAATATCTTGTGTTATAAACTATCTTTTTCTTTATCCAAAGAGATTTGGTGTCTATTTACCATTAATTTGTGATCTGTAACTATCTACAGATACAACATCTTGTGTTTATGGTCTTTTTTTCTCAAAAAACTTATTTTTTATAAAAAAACAAAAATAAATTGATATCTTTGTACGTCAATATTATTATGAATATTCTTTTGCATAAAAACTGATAAGATTGTATTATCCTTAACCAACCGACTCAAATGTAAACTGTATAGGAAGGAGTAATTTGTTATGAAAAGGTTTGTTGTTTTAGCGGGTTTAATCTCCATTTTGGCAGGTCCTTTGTGCTTGCAAGCGGCAGAAAAGTTTCTGATTGACGATTTTGAGACTAAAGGTAACGCCCTTTATTCAAAAACAGGTACTTACAAAAAAGCCCCTAGTGACGCGAAAAAAGGAAGAACCAAAAAAGTCGCCGCCAACGGTGAATA
>CAZFUR010000204.1:0-4083 GCA_964522245.1 uncultured bacterium
AACAAGACTGTATCTTGAATTTGAAAGGCGGAATGTGGAAAACATAGGTTTGTTTTTATTAGTCATAATATTTTGTTTGTTGCTTGAGGGATTTTTTGCGGGTGTGGAGACTGCTATTATATCGGTAAAAAGACTCAAGATAAAATATTTGGCGGATAATGAGGATAAGAGAGCAAAAAAACTTAAGAGGTTGTTAGATAACCCCAAAATGTTTTTATCAACTACTTTAGTAGGTGTTAATATCGCTATTATAGTAGGGTCTGCTTTTGCAAGTAAATTGACTGCTTCTTTCGTATCGGAGAGGTATGTCAGTGTTTTTACGACTATTTTGGTGTTACCGCTTGCGCTGTTTTTTGGCGAGATTGTCCCAAAAATTATTGCCCGCCTGCACCCTACAAAGATAAGTTTGTATTCTGTTAGACCATTATATATGTCGTATTATATATTGTATCCGTTTGTGAAAATTTTCGCATGGTTCTCTGAGAAAATAGCTTTGATATTGGGGGTTAATGTTCTAGATAAAGGTGACTTTATTTCCAGAAAGGAGTTGCTGTACCTTTTGGAAGAGGAGACATCGCACAGCGATGTTGTGGATTCGGCGATAATAAAGAAAATATTTAATTTTCGTAAAATTTTATCGAACCATATCATGGTTCCGTTGTCTAACTTAAAAAGTGTGAGTGCATTTACCCCTTGTCGGGATGTTTTGGAGCTTATGCATAAGACGGGGTATTCGCGCATACCTGTTTACGATAAATATCCAAAAAAAATAGTTGGGCTTGTCAGACCGATAGACTTAATAAACGCTAAAATGGATAAACCTGTTAGCAAATATATGGTTAATCCTTATAGAGCAAAAGAGAATACCAGAATAATAAATCTTTTATGGGATCTTCAGATGAATGGCAGACAGATGGTTATTATCGAAAATAAGTTCAGGTCTGCCGTGGGGATACTCACGCTTGAGGATATCATGGAGAAGGTAGTAGGCAAAATAAATGACGAATATGATGTTTTAGCACACAAAAGATAGTATATTTAAAATAAACTTGATATTTTTTTGTTTATCTATATAATATCTGGACTTGTTAAGTTTGTTTAATTTAAATATTGGAGGATTGTTTATGAAGGTAAAACCTCTTGGCGACAGGGTTTTGGTAAAACGGCTTGACGCTAAAGAAGTCGTTCGTGGCGGTATAATCATTCCGGATACGGCTAAAGAAAAACCTATGGAGGCGGAAGTGGTCTCGCTTGGTGAAGGGCGCGCTTCGAAGGACGGAACTTCAATAGGGTTTGATGTAAAAGTTGGCGACAAGGTTCTTATCACCAAATACGGCGGACAGGAAATTCAGCTTGATGGTGAAGAGTATATAATAATGCGTGAAGACGATATAATGGCTATTGTATAATAATGGAGGGTGGTATAAAGTGCCTAAATCAAATAAATCCGTTTTAATGGATAAAGCTATGCAGAGCATAGACAATAAGTCGATTTTAATTAATCTACTTGCCAGAAGGGTTCGTCAACTCAACAAAAACGCAAGACCTTTTGTCGATAAACGTGACGGAGAAGATAATATTATCGTCGCTTTAAGAGAAGTAGTCGATGGCAAGATATATCCGGTTTTTAAAGATAAAGATTAGAAGAAATGATTTCCCTGAAGGATGTCTATAAGAGCTATTCCGGCAGTTGTGCGTTAAACGGGATCTCTTTTGATGTTTTAAAAGGAGAAGTGCTTGGTTTTTTAGGTCCCAACGGTGCGGGTAAAACGACTACCATGCGTATTCTCACCGGTTTGTTGGTACCTACTTTTGGGGAAGTCCTAGTTGACGGGATTGATGTTTTAAAGTGTCCTGTTGACGTAAAAAAACTTATCGGATACCTCCCTGAGAATAATCCGCTACCCCGTGATCTAAAAGTGGCGGAATACCTGTCTTTCAGAGGACGTTTGAAAGGGTTAAGAGGCTCTTTCTTAAAACAAAGATTGGGGTATGTTTTAGAAAAATGTATGATTGATGATGTCGCTAACAAGCTGATATCTGTACTGTCTAAGGGTTATCGCCAACGAGTCGGTTTAGCTGAGACACTCATTCACGATCCTGAAATACTTATTTTAGATGAACCTACGGTAGGTCTAGACCCTGCGCAAATCCGAAAAGTACGTAAATTAATCAAAGATATCGGTAGAAAAAGAACTGTAATTTTGTCTACTCACACTCTTTCCGAGGCGGAAGCTGTGTGCGATAGGGTGGTCATAATAAAAAACGGTGAGATTCAGGCTATCGATACCACGGAAAATTTGAGTAAGTTTGCCCAAAACGTATCTAAAATTGAAGTAGAGGTAAAACACAATACAATTCAATTTGAAAAGTTCCTGACCGATTCTGCTTGGAAATGGGAAAAAGAGGCGGTTGGAGTAGATCATTATCTATATCAAATAGAACACGATATTTCTGATGATATAAGAGAAAATATTTTCCGTGCAGTCATCAAAAACAAATCTGTGCTTCTCGGTATGAGTGTAACCCAGATATCTTTGGAAGACGTTTTTATAGATATGGTTGCGGACTCTAAAACAGATAGTGGGGGGGCGGTTCGGTGAGAAACATATATCTTATGGCGCTTCGTGAATTAAAAGGGTATTTTTTCTCTATGACCGGTTATGTTGTTTGGTCTATTTTTCTGTTGATTTACGGATTTGTTTTCTGGATTCTCGTCAATGCTTTCAGCAATCCTCAGAACAGTTTTAACGAACCGTTGTCTAATTTCTTTTTTGGGACATTTTATTACTGGTTTATCATGTTGATTTTACCTCCTTTGATTACCATGAAAACCATTGCCGAAGAAAAAAGATCGGGTACGTTTGATCTGTTGATGTCCGCTCCTGTTACGGAGTTTCAAGTGGTCTTATCAAAATTTTTGGCGGCGTTTATATTCTTTTCTGTTATTTGGTGCTCGACGATATACTATTTTTACCTAATTGCCCCTCATACCGACATAGATTGGCTTCGTCTTTTTAACGGATATTTTGGGACACTACTTTTAGGGAGTGTTTTTATATCGTTAGGGATTTTTGCCTCTGCAATAGCCGGTTCTCAGATTGTGGCCGGTATTATATCGTTTGGTTTGGGTCTTTTGATTTTTTCATTGGGTTTTGTGTCTTATTTTGTGAATTTGCGTCAATTAAAAACGGTTTTTGAGTATATAAATATAATGGATAACGCTACAAAATTTGCCCAAGGCATTTTGGACAGCAGACCGATTGTGTTTTTTTGTACTCTAACCGCAATATTTCTTTTTATGGCAACAAAAGCTGTCGATTCGGAAAAATGGAACTAGTTTTATGATAAGACGCAGAAAATTTATTTTGTTCAGATCAATAACCGCAACGGGGATTCTTTTATTCGCCTTGATTCTTCTGTTGACAAACTATCTGTCTTACCGTCATTTTTATAGAAAAGACCTGACAAGAAGTAAGGTTTACTCTTTATCGGATAAGACGTGTAAAACCGTAAGTGCACTACAAGACGATGTACAGATATATCTGTTTTTTCAAAACACTTCTGAGCTTTTTCCGTATATAAAGTTTATTGTGGATGAACTTAAAATGTTAACACCGCATTTAAAAGTCGAATTTGTTGATTTGGACAGTGACCTTCTTAAAGCTCAGGAATATAAAAATAGATTTAAACTAAGCAGTGAAGAGTATATCGTAGTTGCAAAAGGTGACAGGTTTAGAGTATTGACCGTAAACGATCTTGTTCAGTACAAACAATCCGAATCTTTTATGGAAACCGAACCTGAGATAGAAAGTTTTAAGGGCGAACAAGCGATTGTATCATCTATCATGTCTGTTGATGATGACAGTAGAATAAAAATATATTTTACAACCGGACATGGCGAAAAAGATATTGATGATCAGGAGTCCGATGAGGCATACGCAAATGTAAAAAAACTGTTGCGTCACAACAACTACGATTCCGAGAAAATAATTCTTGCCGATAAAAAAGATATCCCGTCCGATGCGAATTTACTGGTGATTGCCGGTGCAAGTCAGCCTTTTACTCGTTCAGAGATAGATA
>CAZFUR010000204.1:4093-4578 GCA_964522245.1 uncultured bacterium
GGCGGGTCAAAGTCGGCTTTTTCTTCTTCAGAGATTAGTATTCCTAATTGTTTTCTTTAAAGTGGTTATTCGATTATTTTTTTATCCGATCCGAATCTTTCTTGTGGGGTAGAGCGGATAATAAAAGATTACGGTATTGAGCTGGTTGATGATCTGGCTGTTGATCCTACGCAATGCGTGCCGTTTTCTAGTCCTGCATATATTTTAGCGGAGATTACAGGTACGCACCCTATAACAAAACCTCTTGATAAAATGATAGGAATGTTTTTTTTATCAAGGTCTATACGCCTCACCTCAACGGCGGAAAACGTCCATACGCTTGTTCAGACAACAGATGGGGGATGGGGGGAGACAGATTTATCGAATATACATAAAGATAAGGGCAAAGATATTATCGGACCGGTATCCATAGCAGTTGCAACAGAGAAAAATAAGACAAGGCTTGTTGTTGTTTTCAACTAGCTTATAAACCCCATCGAGAGCAC
>CAZFUR010000205.1:0-4576 GCA_964522245.1 uncultured bacterium
ATGACAGTGAGATATTTATGTATGACGGAGTCCATACAACTCAAATAACAGATAACAATTATGTCGATTATGCGCCTCAAATAAGTGGCAGTAATATAGTCTGGCAAGAGATTCGCGGTGGTGCTAGCGAGGTATTGCTATACGATGGTACTCAGACAATACAAATCACGAATGGAGGCGGTTTTTATAATGAGTTGCCTGAAATAAGTGGTGACAATATCACATGGTCTGCTTTTGACGGTGATGATCGTGAAGTATTTTTTTACAATGGCAGTCAGGTTATCCGACTTACCGATAATGGTTATGGCGATTTTTCCCCTCAGATAAGTGGAGATAAAGTTGTATGGTCTGCTTATGATGGGGTCGGGTCAAGCATATTTCTTTATGACGGTGATAAAGTTATGAAAATAAGCGATAATGACGGTTCGTGGAATTACGCACCTCAAATAAGTGGCGATAATATTGTCTGGTGGAGTTCAAATGGTTCTGACGGTGAGATATTTTTATATGACGGTGAGAAAATAATTCAATTAACCGATAACAATTATAACGACTATTATCCCAAAATAGATGGTGGTATAATTGCGTGGTGTGGTGATACTTCAAATGGAGAGGAGATTTTTATAGCAAGATACGGCGAACCTGTACCGGAACCGTTATCTCTGATTCTCATTGTCTTGGCTGTTTTGGGATTGACTGCTCGAAAACGGGCTAAGATGTTATAGGATTTTTGTCTAAGGTCTCTTGCATTTGAATCTGACTTTTTTATGTCGTTTCCGTGTCATTTTATACTGAATAGGTTGATTAAATCCGGTTTTAAAATTAACCTTACGGTATATTTTTTATCTAAATATCCGTGCACACAAAATTTGGTGGAAAAATGAGTAAACAGACTGTTTTATTGATTATATGTTTTTTAGCCGTTTTGTTTTCGGTAAAAGAAATAAAATCGGCGCAATCGGATAACGATACTTCAATTGTCGAAAATATCTTGCCTGATGGAGATAACGATATTTCTTTAGGGTATACATTGTTCAAACAAAAGAAATATGAAGAAGCGAAAACCAAATTTCTTGCGGTGGTTGACCGCAATCCTAAAAATGATAAGGCGTATATTTATCTGGGGATAATCTTTTCTCGCCGGGGTGAAAAAGAAAAGGCGATAGAGGCTTTTAAAAAGGCACTGGAAATTAATCCCGATAACTCGGAAGCTCATTTTAATATCGGTATTGAATATTATAACGATAAACAATTTTATAAATCGCTGAACCATCTTAAGAAAGATTTGTCATTTCTTCCCAATGATTACAGGGCAATATCGGTTATGGGTAGCATATATTTTGAACTCAACGATACCGATAGAGCGTTGGAGTATCTGCTCAAATCCGAATCGATCAGTCCGGGGAGTGCGGGTAATTTAATCAAAATAGCGGATTGTTATAGGGTGTTGGGCAGGCTTGATGATGAGATAGAGGTGTACCGAAAAATTTTGAAGATACAATCGTCGTTTTACGTATATTATAGGCTTGGTCTTGCTTTGGGGGATAAAGGAGATATAGCGGGTGAGATAGATTGTTACAAGAAAGCGTTGTCGATGCGTCCCGACCATAAAGATGTTAGGTTCAATCTGGGTGTATCGTATTATGATATCGGTGAATACGAATTGGCGTTGTCAGAATTTTTAAAAATTAAAGATGACGATAATATTGATGTTGAGTTGATCTATTATTTGGGGTTGACCGATCTGCGACTCAACAAGATATCCGATGCTTGGCAAGTATACGAAACCATCAAAAAGATTGACCCTGAAACGGCTGATAATCTCTACGATATGATAAAACGGTATAGCGACTAGTCGCTAGTTAATGTAAATTTCTATATGAGCTTTTGCCCTTAATTCTTTCACATAGTCGTCTACAAATTGGAATACTTTTTGGTCTTGTAGGGTTTTTTCTATTTTTGAGCGAGCTTCTTCAAAATCCATGATAGATCCTTTTTCTTTTCTATCGGTTACTTTGAGTATATGTATTCCGTCTAAATTGGTTATCGGTTTGCTTGTCTCTCCTATTTTGCCCGGTATTTCCGTGTCTGATTCTGTGCGGATAAAAAAACCTATGTCTCCTCCGTTTTCTTTTGGTCCCGATGAATATTTTTTTACAAAAGTGTTCCAGTCCGCACCTTCGTCTAATTTTTCTTTTATACGATTCATTTTTTTCATTAGTTCTTCAATTTCTTCCGGGGTAGCGTCTTTGTTCGGTTTAAGGGTGATACTGCTGAGTCTAACTAGTGTTTCTGGGCGTTGCATATTATTTTTGTAGGTATCGTAAAAAAGTCGCAGATCGGATTCTTTTATCGGTTTATTCAGATCGGGTGTTTTCTTTAGAATCAGGTTTCTAATGTAGAGGGTTTTTAATACTGAGTTACGGAAATTTTCTATATTTGTGCCTTGTAATTTAAGTTTTCTATTAAACTCTTCGTCGGATGTATCGCCTTGAGCCATCGCTATTTCGGTGTTAAGATCTTCATCTGTTACCGTGATTTTGAGTTTTTGTGCTTCTTGAAAAAGCAATTCGCTGGATATCAATGTGTCTAGGCAACTTTTTATCACGGCATCTTTTGGGGGTGTCTTTGCGCCGGGCAGTTGCCCTGCTCTTTTGATTGTTCTATCCATGGCGGCGACCGCTATTGTCAGGTCTTTTTTGGTGATGGGAATCCCGTTTACTTTCGCGGCTATATCGGATGGCAGTAGTATCTCTTTTTTTAATTGTTGTTGTGAGATAACATTTTCCGCATTTTCGTCTGTTTGCGCATACAGTGGCGATATGATGATAATTAGAAAATAGGCGGTCATAAAATTAAAAAATAAACTTCGCATTTTATCTTCTCCGTATAGATTGACGTTTAGGTTTTGGGGTATATGGTAACATTTAGTTTTGCTTGATGTAAATAAATTGATTTTCTATCGGTAAAAAGGAATTGTGAAAAATTGTCGGATAGTGTAACATGTCTAGGCTGAACTTATATAAATTTGTTAACTTTTATCATAACAATAATCTTAAAGGATGGGTCAATATGCAGATTTCTGAGAGGGTAAAAAACGTATCGCCGTCTTTAACTTTAGCTATAACGTCGCGGGCGAAACAGATGAAAAAAGATGGGTTGGATGTTGTGGGGTTTGGAGCGGGAGAACCGGATTTTGATACGCCGGATTATATCAAAGAAGCGGCGAAAAAAGCAATTAGCGACGGATTTACAAAATATACTCCTGTTACGGGAATGATAGAACTGAAAAAGGCGGTATGCGATAAATTCAAAAACGAGAATAATCTGGTTTATTCTACAGATGAGGTTGCCGTCTCATGCGGGGCGAAACATTCCTTGTTTAATTATTTTCAGGTAGCTTTGAACCCGGGTGACGAGGTTCTTGTACCTGTCCCTTATTGGGTGAGTTATCCCCAACAGGTGATTTTAGCGGGTGGCAAACCTGTATTTGTCGAGACGGATAAACGGAATCAGTTTAAGGTAACGGCTGAGTTGTTGGAAAAGTATGTTACGCCTAAAACGAAAGCTATAATTTTAAATAGTCCTTCTAATCCGTCGGGTGTGATGTATACGGAAAGTGAGTTAAAGGAGTTGGCGGAGTTTTTTGTTAAGAAAAATCTGCCTGTCGTATCGGATGAAATATATGAGCATATAACGTATGAAGTGTTTCATAAAAGTATCGCCTCTTTCGGTGATGAGATAAAAAAACTAACCGTGGTTGTAAACGGTGTATCGAAGGCGTTTTCTATGACCGGTTGGAGAATAGGATATTTGGCGGCGGATAAAGAAATCATAAAAGGTATAAACAAAATACAAGGACACAGTACATCTAATCCCAGTTCTATATCGCAGATAGCGTCTATCTCGGCGTTGGAGGGCGGGTTGTCGTTTGTTAAGAAAATGGTTGAGGAATTTAAAGCTAGGCGCGACTATATTGTCGCAAGGTTAAACTCAATGGATGGGATATCGTGTCCTACTCCGCAAGGCGCATTTTACGTTTATCCTGATATAAGCTCTTTCGGTATTGGCTCGATTGCTTTTTGCGAAAAACTGCTTGAGCAGTCTCACGTGGCTTTTGTACCGGGGATAGCTTTTGGCAACGATACTAACGTTAGGCTTTCGTACGCTATCTCGAAAGAAGCGATAGAAAAAGGGTTGGATCGGTTTGAGAATCATATAAAAAATCTTTAAACATTTCAGGGAGAATTTAATGGGATTAACATTAACTGAGAAAATACTCAAGGCTCATCTACAAACCGGCAAACTTGAGCCCGGGGCGGAAATATCAATCAAAATAGATCATACTTTGACTCAAGATGCTACAGGAACGATGGCTTGTCTCCAATTTGAAGCGTTGCGGATACCTAAAGTGAGAACAGAGCTGTCCGTGAACTATATAGACCATAATGTATTGCAGTTAGGGTTTGAGAATGCCGATGACCATCGTTATCTTAAAACCGTTTCGCAAAAGTATGGAATGCTTTATTCAAAACCGGGTCACGGCGTTTGTCATCAGCTTCATCTTCAACGCTTC
>CAZFUR010000206.1:0-4570 GCA_964522245.1 uncultured bacterium
AGATTTGCCCGACGGTGGGTATTGGCTTGATCCGGGTGACCTGCAGGTTCAAGATTATATGACTGATTTAGTGACGGAGGCGGTAAAGAAGTATCCTGATTGTGCGGGTGTTCATCTTGATTTTGTGCGTTATCCTTACAGGGTTCCGTTTTACCCCGGTTCTAGATGGGCGGCGGGAAGAGGGTTTGGATATGGTGTGGATAGTGTCAAAAGATTCAAAGAGAAGACGGGGTTGAACGTGTTTGAGATGAAACTCAATAGGGAAAATACGCAGTTGTGGGATAATTGGCGTAGAGATCAGGTATCGGCGTTTGTCAGGAAAGTGAATCGTGTTTGCAAATCTGTCGGCAAACAGTTGTCTGTCGCAGGTATATGTTGGGCGGATAGAGCATATCTCAGTGCTTTTCAGGATTGGAGAGGATGGCTTGAGGAGGGGATAGTCGATTTTGTCGTGTCGATGAATTACAGTACGGATAGAAAATTCGCTAAATATCTGTCTAGAGAGGCGGTTGCTTCTAAATCGGATAAAAAATCTTACGTGGGGTTGGGGGCGTACTTGTTGGTGGATAAACCGAGTATTTTATCTGACCAGATTGATGATGCGGTTGGGTTTGGTGCGGACGGAATAGTCATTTTTTCGTATGATGTGATAAAACCTTCGGCGGAGATAAAAAATCTTATCAAATCAAAAATTTCAGAGTATAAATAAGTAATGTTATGGGTTGTGAGAAACAGCATACACCGGTTTTATTGATTTGTGGTGTTCTTGCGTCAGATACCTCAAAGATGAATGATGCCATATCCGATTTAGAACGGAATTGGGGTACTGTTTTGTATTCTAGTGACATTGTTCCTTTCGAATATACCGATTATTACGCAAAAGAAATGGGTGACACTGTTTTTCGGTGTTATTTGGGGTTTGATTTGCTCATTGATCCGTTTGATCTTTACGATATAAAACGTAAGACCAATCTGATTGAACGTGATTATCTTATCGACGGTGATCGCAAAGTTAACTTAGACCCGGGATATATCTCTAAGGCTAAGCTTGTTCTAGCGACTACCAAAGATGCTACGCACCGTATCTATGGTGGTAACGGTATTTATGCGGAGTCTACTCTATATTTTGAGGGTAAAACCTATCGTCCATGGAGGTGGACTTATCCCGATTATAAAGATCCAAAAAACATCGGTTTTTTCAATAAACTCAGAGAAAAATATAAAAATAAATTAGATGAGTCCAAAAAATAGTCGTGTGAAATTTTGTCTTTTCTCTTAAAACGCTTGATTTTTTATACAAAAGTCATTCCCTGCATCGGTTAAACTTTCTGTTGACAAAAAAGCCTGTTGGCTTTATCCTATACCAGTTTTATGGAGATTAATGAGGTGGACTCTTATTTCTTGTTTTACGTGACGGTGTCTGGGCTTGAGGAGGCAGAGCGTTTGGCTGGTCGCCTTGTTCGGGAGAAGTTGGCGGCGTGCGTGAATGTTTTGCCAGGTGTAAAATCGTTTTATTGGTGGAAGGGGAGAGTTGACACTGCCGAGGAGTGTCTTTTGATCGGCAAGACGATCGGTCGGTTTATTGATGGAATAAAGAGTTCGGTGGTTGATTTGCATACATATGATGTTCCGGAGGTTATTTTTGTCGCTTTGTCTGATGGGTATAGACCTTATTTGGACTGGATTGATGAATCTCTGGATAGGGTTTGAATTGTTTTTATTGATAAAAATATAAATATAGGGGAATAAGATATGTCTTTACATCCAAGTTATAAGACAGGTGGTGGTATTCAGACTAGACGGAATGTGCTGAAACGTTTTGAGCGTCTGGATATCTTAAAGAAACTCAGAAAATGGAAAGAAGGCGATTCTATTTTGGGGTTGCCTAAGACAAAGTCTGAGTAAACGGTATTCATGAAACAACGTTTACACAAGTTTTTAGCTTCATGCGGTGTCGGGTCGCGAAGGAAGTGTGAAGAGTATATAAGACAAGGCAAAGTGAGCGTTAATGGGGCTGTTTTTCGTCATATGGGTGTTGTTGTTGACGTTGACAAAGACGATGTTAGGTTTGGCGGCAAAAAAGTTAAACCGGAGAAGTTAGTCTATTGGGCATTAAATAAGCCTGTGGGGGTTTTGTGTAGCTCAAAAAGCGATGGCAAACATAGGTTAGTTGTGGATTGTGTGCCTCACTCAAACCAAAGGTTGTACTCTATAGGACGGTTGGATGTTGATAGCGAGGGTTTGATTTTTCTTACTAACGACGGTGCTTTTTGTCATGTCGTGGCACATCCTAGTTTTGGTTTAAAAAAGACATACATTGTGTGGTTGGATTCGGTTTTGTCTAACGATGAGAAAAAACAGATCCGATCCGGAATAATCATAGATCAAAAATATCTCGTAAAAGCAAAAATAAAAAAAGTCATTTCTTCGTCCAAAGGGTGCAAGGTCTTCTTAGAGCTGTTTGAAGGGCGCAATAGGGAAATCAGAAAAATATTTTCGCATCTTGGTAAAAAAGTTATTAGGCTGAGAAGAATAAAGATCGGTTCGGTTGAGTTGGGCGATCTTAAGTCCGGTGAATACAGACCTATTCTGGGATCTGAAATAAAATTATTGAAATCGAAGTCAGGAGATTCCGATGGTTAAAATGAAAATACGGTTATCGTTGTTATGTTTAATCCAATCTCTAATTATCGTTGTTGTCGTTAATTGTTCGGAACCGACTCCTCCTTATATTGGAGTAGTTGTTTCAGAGAAGTTGCGCGTTTTGCCGAGACGAGGCACTAATTACAGAGAAATCACCACTTTACAACAGAACGATCTGGTAACTGTTTTGGATAAATATGGAGAATGGTTACAGGTTTCCATGCCGGAGGGGGTTTCTTGTTGGATGAGTTCCGATTATATAAACGATGACGGTGTGGTAACCGGTGATTCGGTAAACGTGAGGCAGGGTCCGGGTGTGGCTAATCCTGTTTTAGGACAGGTTGGTCGATCGGATAAGCTGGTGGTTTTAGAGAAAAAGGATAGTTGGTGTAGAATAGAGCCACCGAATTCTCTAAAAGCATGGGTGAACGGAAATTTTGTATCGTATTTCAGTAATCTGGATAATGTAGATACTCAAATTCATCGGTTGGAAGAGAGTTCTAACCTATACAACGAGGCTAACTTATATTCGAAAACACAATTGGCAAAAAGTAGTTATCTGGAAATTGATTTTGATGGTATGAGAGAAAAATATTACAAGTTGATAAGAGATTATACCGATACGATTCACGCTAAAAAGGCATTGTTTCAGCTAAACCATATTGATGAGGCGGAAAAACGTCTGGAACAGAAGTTTTTAGAAGAAAAGAGAAACAAAAAATTAAAAGAGATTTTTGATATAGCGGACGAGTTTGCAAGAAAAGAACTCAATAAAAGGGATGTCAATAAAATAAATCTAGACCAAATCATGGTTCATTATTTTTCTGTCATAAAGGATTATCCTAATTCTGAGGAGGCGAAGTGGGCTATTGATAGAATAGTTATGGTTAAAAATAAAATAGCTAATGCGGCTCAAGAACAGGAAAAAGAGCGAATGGCAGAGCTGAAATCGGCGGAAGAGTTTCGGTCTCAGGAATTGTTAAAGGAATTCAATTTAATAGATTATGATGCCATTGTGGCGAAATACAGAAAAGTTATTGTGTTGTATCCCGATACTCCTGAAGCTTCAAAAGCAAAGGCTAGGATTGATGATATAAAACAACGTAAAAGTCTAACCCGTCTTAAAAAATCCGGGTCGGAAAAGAAGCTGTACAGCTCTTATTCGGGAGTGCTTTTGCGGGACTCTCATAACTCGTATAGGCTTGAAGAACGATCTATTTTTTCAAAGAAAGATGTTTGTTCTTTCAAAAGCGATGATCCGAATGTAAAGTTTTACTTGAATAAAAAAGTCAAGGTTTATGGTGTATTCAAGTCTTTCGATTCAAAAAATAGACCTGTCATAGACCTAACAAAAATAGAACTCAAAAATTAAGATAGCGGTCTGAGAGTGAAAACGTTTTTTGGGGGAATACATCCTCATCTTAATAGCGAATTGACAGGGAATAAAAGGTCTGTGGAGGTTTCTCTGCCCGATAAAGTGAGGATATCTTTGTCTCAACACATAGGTGCTCCCGCACAACCGGTTGTCAAAGTTGGTGATGTGGTTAAAGTTGGACAGTTGATCGGTAAACCGACAGGTTATATAAGTGCGGCGGTTCACGCAAGTATTTCAGGTAAAGTCACGGGGGCTAAGAAGTATCTCTATTCCGGGTCTAGAAAGGTTTTTTGTATAGAGATTACATCCGATGGTAAAGATGAAAAATGTTATGTCTCGTCAGGAAAAGATTGGAAAGATTTGTCCGGTGATGAGATCGTAAATATCGTTAGAGACGCTGGTATTATCGGTATGGGTGGGGCGTCTTTTCCAACGCATGTTAAGATGAAACCTGATGTCAAAGTAGACCATGTAATCGTTAATGCGGTAGAATGCGAACCTTATCTTACTTCCGATCACCAACTTATGTTGGAAAAAGGAGAGGAACTAATT
>CAZFUR010000207.1:0-4546 GCA_964522245.1 uncultured bacterium
TAAACCGGCAATGGCTATTGTGGGTATAAATACGTTTGTCAATAGTTGGAACAGTTTTTTGTATCCTTTTATATTCACCAACACTGCCCAGATGAGAACTTTGCCTGTGGGATTGGCTCTCTACGTCGGTTTGTTTGATGTGGATTGGGTTCATCTTATGGCGGCGTCAACAATATCCGCTTTGCCTGCGATAATGGTTTTCATGATTTTCCAGAAACAGATTATTTCCGGTATGTTATCGGGTACATTTTACAGGACATAACAAATACGGATAAGACGCTGTAGGCGCGGAGTTTTTTTATGATTAATCTTATAAATGTTTCCAAGAGGTATGGTGATAAATTATTATATGGCGATTCCTCTTTAGCGTTGAAAACAGGTGAGAAGATAGGTTTAGTCGGAAGTAACGGGTCAGGAAAAACTACGTTGCTTAATATCATATCCGGCAAAACAAAACCTGATTCAGGCGAGGTGACTTTATCAAAAGGTTTCAAGATAGGTGTGTTAGAACAGGAGTTTCCCTCGGGCGATGATAAGACGGTATTGGATTTTGTGAAAGAGTCTATTTTCGATCACGAGTCAGACATAGAAGATCTTAAAGAGAAAATCTCGATTGAAAAAGATCCTGTTAAACTCGATAAACTGATGCGTTTGTATTCAGACCTTGAACATCAGTTTGAGATCAACGGAGGATATGATCTTGAACATAAATGCAAAAAAATTCTTACGGGGTTAGGGTTCACCGATCAGATGATTGCTCGCAAATGTTCTCAGTTCAGTGGTGGTCAGCGGATGCGTATATCCATAGCAAAACTTCTCCTAGCGCCTTACGATGCGATATTGCTAGATGAGCCGACCAATCATCTGGATTTACCGTCTTTGTTGTGGTTCGAGGATTTTTTACAGACTTACCCCGGTTTACTTGTAATAATATCTCACGATCAGACTCTTTTAAACAATCTGGTTACAAAAATAGTAGAAATTTCCAATAGTAAAATCTCTGTTTACACCGGTAATTACGATCAATATCGTGATCAAAAATCTAAAATGGTTGAGGTTTTGGAGTCGGCACAGAAACGTCAGCAAAAAGAGATTAAGAAAACACAGCGATTCATAGATAGGTTCAAATATAAGAATACAAAAGCCAGACAAGTGCAAGAACGGATCAAAAATCTCCAGAAGGAAAATATCATAGAAGTTCCTGTTGAACAAAAAAATATTGCTTTTGATTTTGTTCAGCCTGAACGGACAGGTTACGATGTTTTGCGTGTTAAGAAGGTTTCAAAAAGTTTTGGCAGATCGGTTGTTTTGGATGATATTAGTTTGGATATAAAACGTGGTGAAAAAGTTGCCCTGACAGGTAAAAACGGTACGGGTAAATCAACTTTGATAAAGATTATAGCCGGTATTCTCCAATCCGATTCAGGCGAGGTCGTTTTAGGGTCAAATGTTACCACAGGTTATTTCGCTCAAATTCATGCTGAACAACTTGATTTAAATAACAGTATAATGGCTGAAATGGAGAAGGTTAGAGGTAATAAGTTTCCGTCTGACGTAAGAAAATTATTAGGACGATTCTTTTTTACAGGCGATGATGTTTTTAAAAAGATCGGATTGCTCAGTGGAGGCGAGAAATCTAGGGTTCTTTTGGCTAAGTTACTGTTATCTCCCGCTAATTTTCTTCTACTAGATGAGCCGACCAACCATCTGGATATTCCGTCTCAAAGCGTTATTGTCGATGCTTTAAATAATTATTCGGGTACGGTTTGTTTTGTTTCTCATGACAGGTTCTTGATTAACAAGATAGCGACTCGTCTTATAATGTTTGATGAAGACGGTATTACCGATTATCCGGGTAATTACGATGAATATCAGTATTGGAAAAGAAAAAATGATTTTTCCGAGACCGTCGGGAAAGATAAAAATAGATCGGATTCCCGTAAAGAGAGAAAACGTAAGGAAGCGGAAGAAAGAAAAGAAAAATACAAACATAGAAAGAAATATGATGAAAAGATCGAGAAACTAGAGCATCGGCTAGAGGAGATCATGGGAGAAGAGATCGCTCTAGAACAGAAATTAGCTGATCCTTCCACATATACCGACGAAACCAAAGCGAAAGAGATAACAGAGCGTTATAAAGAGGTTAAAGACGAGGTCAATAAAGTTACGGAGCAATGGGAAAAGTTATCTTTAGAGCGGGAAAAATGGTTATAAGATGAGAAAATTGATGATTTTTCTAAAAAATTTAATTTTCAGTAGAAATAAAAAAGACAGGAAGCCATTTTGGTTTTTTAAGATAAAAATCAAGTGGTAATCTATTATTTTTCTCTAACAGATAAAAACAGACTATATTAACGAACAAAGACTCAGTCTTTCTTTCTATCGGCGATAAACTTTTTCAGGTTGGCGATTCTTTTCTCATTGACCGGATGTGTGGAGAAAAATTCAGGTACTTTGGTGGGGTTTGTTTTCATCATTCTTTCCCAAAAGGGGATGGCGGCGTTGGGATTGAATCCGGCTTTAGACATTATGACTATGCCCAGTCGATCGGCTTCGGTTTCTTGGATACGGTTATACGGCAGTATCGCACCGAGTTTGACTCCTATTCCGTAAACGGAGCTTACGATTGATTTTGTAGCGTTAGATTTATCTTTAACGATAGTGCCCACTATTTGCGCGCCTAAATTGGCGATAAAAATCTGGCTGACTCGTTCGTTACCGTGTTTTGCTATGGCGTGGGCTATTTCGTGTCCGATAACCACCGCTAGTCCGTCTTGGTTTTTGGCTATCGGCATGATACCCGTATACACCACAATTTTGCCTCCCGGCAGACAAAAAGCATTCACAACAGAATCGTTTTCTATAAGTTTAACTTCCCATTCAAAATCTTTAATTTCTTTATATCGCCCAAGTTCAGTCATCAATTTTTTTGTGGCGTCAATCAGTTTTATCGAAACGATAGACAAATCGTTCAGGTATCTTTTGTTTGTGGATAGTTTAGATTGACGTATAATGTTTTTATAAGTGGTTAGACTGTTGGCAGTGATTTTCCTGTCAGACATAATATTGATCTGTCTGCGACCTGTCACCGGTACACTGGAACAACCGTTTAGAAAAATAAAAAATCCCAACAGTAAAAATAGAGTTCTCATAAATTCCGATCGTTTTAGATTGAATTCCTCTCATTATAGATCTTCTCCGATATAAAAGTCAAAAGATTTGTTATATGTTGAAACACCTTGGTAAACCGTAAGATATACAGTTTTTTCTTACAATGCCGATAACAGTTAAAAAGAGATGATATTTTAAAAAAATCAAATTCCGGGAGAAACTCATGCGTTTAAACATTAAAGATCTAAAAATTAGGACAAAATTATTTATAGGTTTTGGGTTATTGTTGTCGTTGGCGTTGTTGATGGGTACAATTTCGTTTTTTCAGTGTATAAGTTATTCTGAATCGGTAAAACATCAGGTAGCCAATCTAAAATTGAGTCGATTTTTGTTTGATACGAAAGCGAAACAATTTAAATGGACATCAAAGGTAAGTGAACTTTTTTTCTACAACAAAAAAGAGTTGAAGGTGAAGACGGATTACAAAACCTGTACTCTTGGAAAATGGTATTTTAAGTTTATCAAATCGGATGATTTCAAAAAATATCCTAAACGGATAAGATCGGCTGTGCTTGCTATGGACGAGCCTCATATCCGATTGCATGAGACGTCAATAAAGATAAAAGCCAAATGGGACCCATCAAATAAGGAATCGATAGATTACTGCATGGATGTTTACCGTAATGAGACGGTGAAAGCCTTGCGTGATCTCATTTTGACTTTCGACAACTTGACCGCTGAACTGGAAAAAGAGAACAATGTTCTTGCCAAACGGCAGGCGGATTCTTTAAAGACAATGAAATCATCGATAATATTTTTGTTAATAATATCTATTTTACTGGGTGTCGGAGTGGCTTTGTATATATCCGGTGCGATAGAAAAACCTATAAAGTTGATGGTCGATAAACTCAAGGAAATTTCAGAAGGCGAAGGCGATTTGACTTACCAGATAGAGGTTGACTCAAAAGATGAATTGGGCGATTTGGCAAAATATTTCAATAAGTTTCTAGATCAGTTGAGGAATATGGTCAGGAATATATCTTCTTCTTCTCAGGAGATTGCCGCTAGCGCCGAGGAGTTGACTGCCACATCAAAACAGATATCCGAGAGTTCACAGAGTGTTTCGACCGTTACCTCTGATACATCCACGTCCGTCTCTCAGATAGATAAGAACATAAAAGATGTTGTGAAGATTATTGAGGGTCAAACGACGTCTATTTCTCAGACTTCTTCATCGGTAAATGAGATGTCTAATAATATCGAGGAAGTTTTAAAATCGGTAGAGACGCAAGCGGCTTCGGTTAATCAGTCTACCGCGGCGGTGGAAGAGTTATCCGCTTCAATAAAAATGGTTTCCGAGAATTCCGATAAAGTTATCGAGTTGTCCAATATAATCAATCAGATTGATTTGTTCTTTTATCCATTGGCTTTGAAT
>CAZFUR010000208.1:0-4509 GCA_964522245.1 uncultured bacterium
CTTGATGGTCACTCCAAATATTATGTACCAAGACAGGATCTTCATTTATAGCTAGAGCGTAGTCGTTGGTATCAAAAGAGGTTAAGGAATCGTTATCATGGTATGAAATTTTTACTTTTACGAATGCTCTATTTGATGTAGTGGTTGTTATTGAGTGAATATCCCAATTGTATGACCCTGTTTTTGTTACGGCTGAGATATCTAAAATCTGCGCAACGTGTGTCCATGAAGAGTCGTTATCAAAATCGCCGTCGTTTTCTTGCATATAGTATATATGGACATCATAATTTTTGTTGTTAGGGTTATAGACTTCCCAGTCAATCTCCGTCTCAGCCGTCAGATTGATACCGCTAATTTTTGCTCCTTTGGGGTTTATCACAGTTACTATGGGTGCTTTGTTGTTGTTACCGGAGGTTCCCGGTGACTTATACATATTCTGATACGCCCTATCGGGGGTAGATATATCGGCGTATGAGTGAATAGATATTCCGCCGAATTTTGAATCGGACTGAAATTTTGATGAGACTTTCGATAATTCCTGTTCAAGAAAATCATATCCTTCGTTGTAAAATGTTGTTGTTTCCGGTATGGAATTGGCATCTTCCGTATTGAATGTTGTTTCCACAGTGATCACACACTTCTTACCTGTAGTGGATTGTTCGACCATTCCCTTAGTCCAGTAGATGATACCGTCGTCTGTTTTGTTGTCTGTCAGGATACGCTTGTCGGTTACCTCAGATCCGAAAACCGATCGGTGGAGTGTTGTACTTGTATTTGGATCTGAATCGTTATCCAAGATATCAAAATCTTCTGTGAAGATTGTTGTTGCGGGTGATGTGTTGTAATCTTTAATCCGCAGGGAATCTATTATGATTAATCCGTCGTTAATATCAAGATCGGTCTGTATTTGAGTAAAAACGATATTGATTTTTTTTATGGATGATAGATTGATAGAGCCGTTATCATATTCTGTCAGGTCTTGTGTATTAATGGCAAGGGTTTCCCATGCATCATTTTCTGCCGGAATTGTCTTTAAGGATTGAGGCTGTAGACGTGCTTTTCTGCCATCGTTATCAACCAATTCGGGAGTCATCAGGTAATCTATACTGTTTTGAAGGTTTGTTCTTACATTGACAAAGACTACGGCATTGGAGCAATCCAGAGGCGGATCAAATAAGGCATCATTGTCTTGGGAGAGTCCAAAATCGGGACCATGCCCTGTTGGTGAAGAAAAATGAATGTAGAGCGTTTTATTATATGCGCAGTCACGGTAAGCCATTACGGTGGGGAAACCTACCTTTTCGATAATATCTTCTACAAGAACACCTTCGTTGTCGTCATCGCCGTCTACATACCGACCTCTTTTTTGCCATACTTTATCTTTGTACCAATATACCATCGCATCGGAGAAATCTATATCCGGATCGTATTCGGAGTTATAGTCTTCTATGTTATCTTTACAATAAGAAAGGCAGTTCATATAGGTTTTCCAGATGACGGGGAAATCTTTTCCTCTGCTGTCTTCCGGTGGCAGTTCCCATGATTTTTCGTTGTTGTCTATATCCCATTTCCACGTTACCTCGCCGAGAGCCGGACTGCCCAGTTGGTACGGTTCTATATCCAACATTATTCCCGAGAAACGCTCGTAAGGGTCGTCGGTATTTTTTAAAAACGATAAAACTCCGGTTTTTCTTATCAGATTCCCGTCTTTGAAATATTCTTTATAGAAAGCTTTTCTGAAGTCTCTATTTGTGTAGAAGTCTTCGTCGCTTAGACCTAGAGGATCAGTGGAATCCGGTTTTGGCAATGCCCATAGAGGAGTGCCCATTGCGAAATATATAGTGAACCCTCTGCGATTCATATCTGCAAGGAACCGATACATCTTTGCCGGATTATAGGTGAGAGTATTGTAGCATCCCAAAAACAAAGTGGTTATTCTTTTTGAGGGATCACCGTGCGGAGCGGCGCAAAAACTGAGAAACTCCTCTCTGATGGTATCATTATCTTTGGCAAAATAGTCATCTATTATATCATTTGATACCGACCATACCCACAGCATTCTGTGATCTTTATCAGGTTTTGCGAACAGTGTGGATGAAAAGACAAAAAATATTATTAGTAATAAAAGTTTGATACGTTTCATTTAATATTCCCAATTTTGTTAATCGTTATCCGATTCCAGTTTATAGAATCGTTTGTTTATATCCGCTGGCGATTGACCGCTCATATTTGGATCAGTTCCGTAATCTATCCATGATTTTGTCCCGTCAGGATTTTCGTCCATAGCGTGTAAAGCGTCACCGTCAACCGGATCCCAAGAGATGATATCATTCGACCAGTACAGTTTATATTTTATATTCGATCCGGCAACCCAAATCAGCTCTATCCAATCGTAAACCCTGTTTATGGATATTATCTCTAACTCTTTGCGCATCACCACAATATGATATTTACTGGGGTAGTCGTATAATTTAGAGTATATCGTCAGAGATTTTGTATCATTATCCATGGGGATAATTATTTTGTGTGTGTCGTTATCTGTATCGTAGCTAACGTAGGTTGGTGTTAGAAGGTTGTCGTTGTTGTCGTATATGTCTATAATCTTTGTCGACAGGTACCTTCCCGCATTTTCAACAACTAATTCCACATTGTTTTCTGCAGGGTGAGGAATAATATCTTTTATTTTCGGATATATCTCCCACAGTTGAGTTGAGCTTATTCCGCCTGTTGTGATTGTGAACATCTGTTCGCCGATGAAATCCAAAGTGGCTTGACCAAGGAAGAACTCGTAAGGAGTAGTTAGCGGATTTGTCGGCGGATATTGATAATAAGTTACGGTTTCTAATGTTTTAGACGACAAAATCCTGAAATTGGTATCGTTGTCTGTTTCCGTATCTGAAGGACCGTAGTAGGTATTAAAAGCATAAAGAATTTTTCTCGATGAATCGTAGACGACCAGATCAGCTCCGGTGGCGGTAGATTCTCGTTTCATAAGACCGTCTTTGTCAAGGTTGACTATAACGGATTGCGAGTAGAACGACCACTCTGATCCGTCATAATTGACGGCTAACTTGGTTTTATCGAGCAAGGTCACGGGAAGATGATAAGTCAAGTGTTGACTTTCGATAAATAAAGGTACGAGTTTAGGCGTGTGTGAAGACGGATCGGCTGTTTCTATCCGGTCTTTTTTAGAATCATATCTATATATATCTACAGTATCGGTATCGTTGTCTTTGCAGAGGATATAAGCGGTAAATTTGTTGCCACTTGGATAAACATCTACCGATTCATATTTGTTAGACGGAATATTTGGGGTTAGAGTTGTGTAGGTGTCGTTGTCTTGATTAATATAGGTTATGTACAAAGTTGAGTTAGGACCTTTCGTACCGATTATGAGTTTATCATACATCATATACGCAATAGAGGACGGATAAGTATCGGTGGCGAATGATATGCTGCCTTCGTTTTCCAAAGAACCGTTGTTATCAAGATAGATATCCACTGTTGATGATGGACCTTGTTTAATCAGAAAAATCTTTGGTTCATCGGATAAGGTTTTCTCTCTGGAGAAATCCATCGCGATGGGGGTGGCGGAAAGATTTATAGCCGTTGGTGAGCAGACGGTTCCCTCGTTATCGTCATAACAAAGCAAAGATGAGTTTGTCAATATATAGATGTTCCCATTCCAAGAGTTGTATTGCACAGATACTAAATCCGATAAAGTTATTGCGGGGTGTCCCGATGGTACAGGGATATTCGCAGACGTTTTTGACGATATAAAACGGTATCCTTCTTCAAGAGTGTTTGAGCCTTCGGTGTTGGATAATTCTATATCTACATAGACAGATTCTAAAAATTCAGGCAACTGAATCTCTAACAACGAGTCTGTCTGAGTTTTTATAGTTGCTGGTTGTTGTGTCATGGAGACAGGGTTTTTGATTGTTACGGTGTCTGTATAAAGCAGTCTAACTCCTGTTATGGATACGATATTTCCACCCTTCCAACTACCCAGTTTAGGTATTATGTCGTGTATGCTTGGCACATTATTATATATATAGAATGTGGCAGGAGACGACTCATTCTCAAGTGCGTAGGAATCTATCGCTTTAACTGTCAAGGTATGCTGTGAACCGTTTACTATAGATTCAAGTCCGGTCCATTTGAAATTAAAATCTATGGTATCATTGTCGAACTGATCTTTGCTGAAAGAGTAAGATATCTCTGTGAGTTGGTACGATTCATTATCTAAGATAAATGTATCGTTATCCCACGTCACATAGAATACATCGTTTGTCATATTGATATCTACAGAGATCATTGACTCATTATCCACGAATATTTCCAATCCGCTTAAATGGGCGTTTAAAGCTTGTTCTATATCAGGGTCTGTGGCTGAAACTTTGATACTCAATTCGTTTGCGTAAAAATCTGCCATATTGTAGTTTTTGTTTCCGTTTATTGATACAATTTCCGATTTGGTCGGTTTCTTGTTCCAGTAGATCTGTTTGT
>CAZFUR010000209.1:0-4479 GCA_964522245.1 uncultured bacterium
CATCAAGAATGTTCTTCCGTTGCGTCAAATGGGACAGGTTATCTGGTTTCATGGCAAAGTTATTCTCAGGATGGGAGTAGATACGGCATATACGCTCAACGGGTCGGTTCCGACGGTAGTCTTGTAGGTAACGAATTCAAGGTTAATACCTATGTTAATAATGGACAGATGTTTTGTTCCGTTACATCCAATGGAACAGATTATCTGATTACATGGACTAGTTATGGTCAAGATGGAGATAACTTTGGGATATTTGGACAGCGGGTTGATTCTGAAGGGAATCTTATAGACAATGAATTTCAAATCAATACTTGCACCGTTTCTTCTCAGTATGAGCCTTCCGTCACTTCAAACGGTACAGACTATCTGGTTACCTGGCAAAGCGATGGTCAAGACGGCGATTCGTTTGGAATATATGGCAAAATGATTTATACAACAGGTACAAATAATGTTCCCGAACCAACATCGATATTGTTACTCATAAGTGCAATAGGAGCTTTATTCACAAGACGTTATAGACGTTAATCTAGGTTTCTTTTGCTAACATATCTAAAAAATGTCGGCACGAATGTGTCGACATTTTTTTGCGAAACGAAGCATATTTCATCTAAAACCTATTACGACTCCAGTTTGAGGCGGACACAATCGGCAAATCGGCTTACCCGCTCAAAGACCTATCGTCCTTGTCTACCGTTATCGGATAAGACAAACAACCCCGCCGACGCAAACATGTTAGGCCATACCTGAGCAAGATAGTTTCTTCTATACTCATTAATATAATATTTATCTAAAACTTTTATATTCTGTTTTTTACAAAACCGCATAAAATCCGATACCGTCAACAACCTGATGTTAGGGGTATCGTACCATTCAAACGGTAACGTCGGAATTTTAGGCATCCGCCCATAAAAAAACAACTGTCCTCTTGTTCTCCAGTACGCGAAATTCGGAAAACAAACAATAACCTTTTTTCCAACCCTCAACATCTCTTTAACAACAAATTTAGGTTTATAAGTAACTTGTAGAGTTTTATTTAAGATAACATAATCGTACGATTTATCTTTATACTCCGCCAACCCTTCATCTATGTTTCCTTGAAAAACAGACAAACCTTTTGTAATACACTCAATTATGCTTTTTTCGTCTATTTCCACGCCACGCCCCCTGACATTTTTCTCAACCATCAGACGATAAAGCAACTCACCCGAACCACACCCCAAATCCAAAACTCTGCTACCCGCCTCAACGATAGATATTATCTTTTCATAATCGGCATAAAACTCCATTAGGTTCTTCACCGCCTACCCCCCACCATAGTTTCTAGAAAACTTGTGACAATTTTTGTCAAAGATTCCGTCTCCAGTAAAAACGCATCGTGTCCGTACGCTGATTTTATATCTATGTACGACACATCTTTATCGTTGTTCATAAGCGCTTTTACGATCTCTTTTGCTTGGTACGGCGGAAACAACCAATCGGTAGAAAACGAAATAACTATCAGTTTTGAGACTACATTTTTGAATGCCTCGCTCAATGAACCGTATTTATCAGCCAGATCAAAATAGTCCATCGCTTTAGTTAGGTACAGATACGTATTAGCGTCAAAACGCTCAACAAACTTATCTCCCTGATAATGCAGATAACTTTCCACCTGAAACTCCGACGAGAAATCGTATCCATACTCATCCTTATCCTGCAACCTTCTGCCGAACTTTGTGTGCATTATCTCGTCTGACAAATATGTGATATGTCCTATCTTTCTGGCGATTGACAACCCATGTTTCGGTACGGTTTTGCCATAATACTCACCGCTGTTCCAATTCGGATCGGTCAATATCGCTTTGCGTCCGACCTCGTCAAACGATATCGCTTGCGGAGATAATCGGCTTGTGGTAGCCATGATGATCGCCGATCTGACCATATCGGGGTAGTCTATTATCCACTGCAAAGCCTGCATCCCTCCCATTGATCCGCCCGATATAGAAAGTAAAGAATCTATTCCCAAATGCTCAATAAGCCTTTTTTGAACCTTGACCATATCAGATACAGTCACCATCGGAAACGACAACCCGTATTCCTTACCTGTTTTCGGATTGATAGAGCTCGGTCCCGTCGTACCCTTGCATCCGCCAAGAAAATTTGAGCAGATAACAAAAAACTTATTTGTATCAAACGCTTTGCCCGGACCGATCATCTTATCCCACCACCCCGGTTTTTTGTCGTCTTCAGAATTATAACCTGCGGCATGAGCGTCTCCTGATAACGCATGTAAAATAAGTATCGCATTATCTTTTGAGGGCGACAACTCTCCATACGTCTCGTAAGCTACCGTTACGGGACCTAGTTTCTTGCCACACTCCAAAGATATCTCGTCCGGCGGTTCGGCAAACGTAAAATATTTCTGAGATACAATACCGACACTATCGATCGCTTTTCGGTTCATAACATTACTCTTTTTTCAAGATTCGTCATCGTTTGAATCAAGTTGTTTCTTGTTGGTTTTTCTCAGTTTACATTCCTCATTGAAACATTTTATATGTTTTTCCATGCATTCTATTTCAGCCTGTATGTTAGATAACCTTCTCGCTATAGGATCGGGCAGGTTCGCATGATCCAGACTTGTCTCCGGCACTTTTTCTCCCGCTCTGCGAATGATAACACCCGGCACACCTATAACAGTACAATCATTAGGCACATCTTTTACAACCACAGAACCGCTTCCTATTTTCACCCTATCACCTATGACAATGTTACCCAAAACCTTAGCGCCCGCACCAACCACTATATGATCTTTCAATGTCGGATGCCGTTTACCGCTTTCTTTACCCGTACCGCCAAGGGTCACTCCCTGATAAAGGGTGACATAATCCCCGACAATAGTCGTCTCACCGATAATCACTCCCATCCCGTGATCGATAAAAAAACCTTTACCTATCCGAGCACCTGGATGAATCTCTATACCTGTAAGCAAGCGAGTCATCTGAGAGATCAGTCTTGGGATTAACGGTAAATGAAGTTTAGCATGCAAAAAATGGCATATCCTGTGACTTATCAGAGCATGAAAACCGGGATAACTTAGCAAAACCTCGAAAAACCCCCAAAACCCTCTTGCGGCAGGATCACGTTGAAAAATCGCTTTTAGATCATCAAATATAGTCATTATTCTTCTCCTTCAAACAGATAAATTTAGTGAATTTTAAATACCGATATGCTAGTATGCCTATAACGGAAACACTATTTATTATCATAAAAAAGACACACAACGCTATAACTAATTTTTTTCATCTGGTTTGCGAGGAGACCGAAAAAATGGTTCCGAAATATTTGTTTTTGACAAAAGGAGTAGGAATACACAGGGAAAAATTAGCCAGTTTTGAACTCGCCCTGAGAGAAGCGGGAATCGAGAAATGTAATCTGGTTACGGTTTCTAGCATATACCCCCCCCACTGCAAAAAAATCAGCGAACAGGAAGGTTTAAAAAAACTTCAACCCGGTCAGATAGTGTTCTGTGTGATGGCAAAAAACATAACCAACGAGCCCAACAGACTAATTTCCGCCTCAATAGGCATGGCAATCCCAAAAGATAAAAAACAATACGGCTACCTATCTGAGCACCATGCGTTCGGGGAAACGGAACAGACCAGCGGTGATTACGCAGAAGACTTAGCCGCTATGATGCTAGGGTCGACTTTGGGGATAGATATCGACCCCGATACGGCTTGGAACTCAAAAAAAGATGTATATATGGCAAGCGGTCAGATAATAAAAACCACCAACATAACTCAAATTGCTAGAGGACATAAAAATGGATTATGGACTACAGTCATAGCGGCGGCTATATTCATAATCTGATTGGGACACTACAATGGCTAATCCGAAAAACATTTTTCTTGATCTACCCGATAATATCTCACAAAAATCAACCTCAAAAGTCGCAATCGTACCTATCCCTTTTGAACAGACCACCTCATACGGGAAAGGAACATTGTACGGTCCGCAAGCAATAATAGAGGCATCCGCTCAGGTGGAACTGTGGGACGAGGAACTTTGTGACGAACCTTCCGAAATCGGTATCTGCACGGAACCGATGATTCATCCGGCAAACAACTGGACAGACACCGCAAATAAAATATCCTTAACCGCAAAACAATTAGTCGAAAATAAAAAATTTCCCTTTTTTCTAGGAGGAGAACACTCCATATCGGCTCCGATATTGGCAGGGATCCTCAAAAAATTTCCAAAAATTAGTGTATTACACATAGATGCCCATGCAGATTTGCGCAACGAATATCAAAACAAAAGTTGGTCACACGCATCCGTCATGAGAAGAATCCACGATATGGGTATCCCTTTTTGTTCCGTTGGGATAAGAAGTTTGTCCAAAGAAGAACATCAGTTTATCGAAAAAAACAAATTAAAGATCATTTTTGCCAACGAGATACACAAATCCGACACATGGATAGATAAAACAATAGAAAA
>CAZFUR010000210.1:0-4466 GCA_964522245.1 uncultured bacterium
GGTATCGACGGTAACATTTATACCGAGGGATTAAGTCTAAATTTACAAAACCAATTCTATACCGCAGAAACGGACCCTATACCGCCTGCAGAAACATTTCTCAAATACGACACTTTAAACGGTAGCGGTACAACCTTCTCCACCGCCAGTGCGGCAATACAAACTGAAAAACAAAAATATAGAACCTTATTTTTTGATTTTGACTTTTCCGGACTGTCACCCGACACACAAAGAAGATCTTTGTTAGGGAAAATAATTAATTATTTTTCAGGACCAAAAATAACAGATCTTATTGTATCACCTAAAATATCGTCTACCGGTGAGACCGTCACCATTTGCGCAACCGTCTCCGACAGTGACGATATTTCATCGGTGTACTTAAAAATAACAGACCCCGACAACGTTGAGCTGGCAAATCTGCAAATGTACGATGATGCGACACATGGCGACCTAACACCCAACGATTCTATATACACCAATTCATGGCAAACCTTATCGGTAGAAAAAGATTATTTCGTCGCACTCAGAGCAACCGATCTAAACGGCAATCGATCATATTCCACTCATAAAACTTTTTTTTCCACAATACCACAACCCGATTTTGAAATAACCCGCATAACTCCGTATGATACAGACCATTTCACGCCTAACAAAACAACATTCTTTGATATTTCTCTGAAAAATATCGGTACACAAAATAGCTCACCGCTAAAAGTGATTCTCCAAATAACCGATCCTTTCATCCAGTATTATTCATCGACACAAAAGACCGTTTCCGCCATCAATGTAAATCAAACAGTTTCGACTGATTACGGTGTTTTTTATCTAAAACTATCGCCAACCACTCCTAACAATCACCATGTTACGCTGAATTTCACGATAGAAGACAACACCGACAAAATATATCAGGTCGATTACCCGATCGAAACGGTAGACACGACAGCCCCGGTTCTCGCCTATTTTGATATTTCTCCCCCAACCCCCTCCTGTGGAGATCAAATCGTAATTTCGGCGAAACTTCTGGATGATAAAAATTTCACACAAACACAACTGATTATAAAAACCGAGCATGGAGAAAAAGAATGGTCTCTACAACTCTATGACGACGGAAAACATAACGATTCCAAATCCCAAGACCTTATTTTCGCTAACACTTTTCTGACCGATACAAAACCTTACGGCTACAAGATAGATATTCTTATAACCGATTCGGCAGGAAACCGATCTAATATATCCCCCGTGTACAGGTTTACCACAATTCCATTCACACAAAAAAACAAAATACTCCTTGTAGACGACTCAGCCGACCTATCGGATAAATGCGTTTGGTTTAGAGACTTTTTTGCAGAAAAAAATCTGCCTTTCGATCTATGGAAAACGAAGGAGCGAAACGAAATTACCCCAGATATATTATCACACTACAATGACGGTGCCGTGATATGGTTCACCGCCACAACAAATTCATCCGCCTTATCCGTCAATGAGATAGACACCATAAAAAACTTTCTCGACAACGGTGGGAATATGCTTTTTTCCGGAGAGAATAACTCTTTTTTTATAACCTCTACTCACGGTAAATCTTTTCTGAAAAAAAATTTTGGTATCGAATATCTCAATAAAGAAATAACTTTAAAAAAACTTAATGGGGTTTATCAAGACCCGATAACAAACAATCTCGCATTACCTCTACTAACCGCCAAACCCGGAGAAATAAAGGTTTACCCTCCGGCAGATGCAATCCTCTACTATGATCAATCAAACGGTTCAGGCAATATTCTTGGATACGGCATAGCCGCCTCTCGAATCGACAACGGAACATACAAGGCTGTATACCTTGATTTTGACTGGGGCACAATCAATTCCACTGAGAAAAGAAACATTTTGCTTGAACAAATTTTATCATGGCTGGAGATAGATACGACACCGTATCTTGATAAAACAAGAGTTTACCCTGACCAGATCGGAACAGGCGAGGAAATACTGATAGAAGCAGATATAGTCAACAGTTCATACATAAAAACTGTTTATGCGGATATCGAATCACCTGATGAAACGCTCTTAAATAATCTAATACTGTTCGATGACGCTTCACACGGTGATAAAGTAGCGAACGACCACACATTCTCCCGTTCTTTGATAACGGATCCCGATGAAAAAACCTGCTTTGTCGATATCGTTTTGAAAAAAAATGATCTAACTTCAATGACTTACAACAACAGTTTAATGTTTGATACTTCCGCATCAAAAAGACTGGCTTTCGCCGGCTACAAAAATAATGCTTGCCTGCAAACAGGCAAGACAAATTATATCGCCATAAAAGTTTGTAACACCGCATCTACTACCGCCACAAACGTAACCTGTATAATAAACCTGCGCGATAAGTTCATAAACTATTACAGGACAACCCCTATAAAACTAGGTAACATACCACCTAAAACAACCGTCACCGACTCGCAAAACAGTTTTTACGTTTCTATTAGTAGGCTGACTCCCGACAATTACGTTTTAGACGGACATATCACTATACAAGATTCTTCAGGAAACTCCGTCACCGAACATATCTCTTTTACAACCGACGATTCCTTAGGACCAAAAATAGACCTTTTAAATGTAACCCCAAAACAGCTACCCCCCACACAAACGCTCACAATCAGCGCAAAAATTACAGACCCCTCAGGGATAAGTTCGGTCACGGCATCTATATCTGATTTTTATGACCACCAAACAGCCGAATTTTCTCTATCTAGAGAAAACGACAGCGACATCTTTTCATCAACATACACAACCGAAACTGTTTGCGACAATTACAGAATCACACTATCCGCAAAAGATAACCTCGACAACTTAACCGTCTCCCGTGACACAACATGGTTCACCACCGTTCCCTTCATAAAAAGAAATCCCCTTTTACTGATAATTCCGCAAAACGATTTTCCCGAATCACACCCGTACACAAATGCGTTAAAATCTATCGGATACGGATACGACGTATGGGATAAAGGTTTAAGGGGCACTCCTGATGAAAATCTGTTTCTAAACTACAGAGGAGAAACCGTTATATTCTGTCTTAACAGGCTAGATACAACAATCCCTCAACAAGAACAAGAACTTTTAATAAATCATCTTGATAACGACGGAATGCTTATAATCTCCGGATCGAATTTGGTATCAAAATTGACCTCAAGCGGTTTCGCAAATAATCAGTTGATAGACGATTACCTAAAAATAGATTATCTTGCAAACAGAACATATATAGACAAAATTTTAGGCACAACGGGAGAAATCCTTGAGAACGACGGTTTTACCATAAAAGATGATCTCTCCGCCGAAATATCAATCTACCCGCCCGCAAAAGGGATACTCCAAGTAGATGCTACCATAGATCCGCAAGAAGTCGAAAACGAAGGATATATAGCATCAAAAATAGAAAATAACGGATACAAAAGTATTATTCTAAACTTCAGGTTTATGGATATAGAGTCGCCTGAAAAACGATCAGATATATTAGAAAACTGCTTAAAATGGCTAAACGCAGATAAGACAACCTTAAAATCGTTTCAAGTAAACCCTAAAATCAATTCGACGGGAGGAACTTTCTATTTTCAAGGCAATATAGAAAATTCCGATAATCTATCGTCCGCTCAATTACTGATAAAAAGTTCCACAAATACAGAAACAATCCGCATTTATGACGATGGCGCTCACAACGACTCCGCCGTAAACGACGGTATATACGCCAACCAATGGATATCCCCGCCGGAACCCGATTATTTTACGGCAGACCTCAAATGCACCTGCAACGACAACGAAACATTTTATTTCCCAAAAGTAGCCTCGTTGAGCACAAAACCCGTACCATGGCTCACCTACGACCATTACGAGTTATCTTATACCGACGATTTCAAGACAAATATAACCAATTATTTTCATCTGTACGTAAAAAATGTAGGCAACGCCAGCGCAAACAATGTAAAAGTTGAAATATTTTCCGACAGCCCCTATGTATCGTCTATAACCCCATCAGTGTATGTTTACGGCAACATTGCGCCGGAGGAAATAAAATGTGAGAACGGCTCAAAATTTTATCTGCGCACTATCTCAGAATGCCCAAACGGAACAGATATAAAAATTCATGTCACAATCAGAGAAAATTCGTCCATGATATTTAATGACCAGATCACAATAACCGTCCACGACAATACGCCTCCGTCCGTATCAGGTTTCGATATTGATCCAAAAAACCTTTTACCCAATGATTGGATTACAATTTCAGCCACACTGTCCGACCCCAGCGGAATATCTCTAGTCGAAGCAAAAATCAAGAGTTTTGACGGAACCGACTTGGCAAATGTTATTCTCTATGACGATGGGGCACACAATGATAACAACGATAATGACGGTTTTACGCAAACAAATTTAAACTGCCTTCGTACGCCAACGATTTCTCAATCAAACTTTTCACACAA
>CAZFUR010000211.1:0-4431 GCA_964522245.1 uncultured bacterium
ATTGTGAGCGGTAAAGTTTATACAATGCTAAAATTTCAACGTTCTAACGCTGGTACTTCGGTGAATCAAAGAGTGCTTGTGAAAAAGGGACAGACGATAAAGAAAGGTCAGGTTTTAGCTGACGGTCCGGGTACAGATAGGGGCGAGTTGGCACTCGGAAGAAATATTCTTGTCGCATTTATGCCTTGGGGCGGTTACAATTTTGAGGATGCTATCTTGATAAGCCAGAATCTTGTCAAGAACGATGTGTATACGTCTGTTCATATAGATGGATTTGAGTGTGGTGCAAGAGATACAAAATTGGGTAAAGAAGAGATAACAAGGGATATTCCTAATGTTGGGGAAGAAGCCTTGAAAAATCTTGATGAGGGTGGTGTCATAAGGATAGGCGCAGAGATAAAACCGGGTGATATTCTTGTCGGAAAAATTACTCCGAAAAGTGAGACGGAGCTATCACCTGAAGAGAGGCTTTTAAGAGCGATATTCGGTGAAAAAGCGGCAGACGTCAGGGACGCTTCGTTGACTGTTCCTTCGGGTACGGAGGGTATTGTTATCGATGTGAAGGTTTTTGCGAGGAAAGAAAGAGCGAAAACAGAAAAGGAAAAACAGGAAGAAAAAGCGATCCTTAAAGAGATATCGGAAAGATATAAAAAGATATACTGCGAGATTGAAGCTCAGCAGGAGGCTAAGGTAAAAGAACTTCTTTCAGGCAAAAAGCTTAAAGGTGATATAGTCGATCTTAGAAACGAGGAGGTCGTTATCCCTGCGGGGAAGAAGATAAATAAAGATATGTTGGAAAAATTGCGTGCTACTCGTTACGAGTATGTACGTATAGAGGACGAATGGGCTGATGAGGAACTAAGCAAGGTCGCATTCTGGTTTAGAAAAGTGATGGAAGAAACAGAAGTCAAGGAAAATAGAGAAGTAGAAAATTTTAAAAAGGGCGATGAGTTAGATCCGGGTGTTATAAAGCAAGTCAAGGTCTATGTTGCTTGTAAAAGAAAATTGATGGTCGGCGATAAGATGGCGGGAAGACATGGCAATAAAGGGGTTATAGCAAAAATTCTCCCTCAGGAAGATATGCCTTTCTTACCTGATGGAACACCTGTTGACATGGTTCTGAATCCGCTTGGAGTTCCTTCTCGTATGAATGTGGGGCAGGTTTTGGAAACACATCTGGGATGGGCTGCTAGGGTTCTTGGATTACATATGAAGACACCTATTTTTAGTGGAGTAACGGAGGAAGAGATCAAAGGGTATCTGAAGAAGGCCGGGTTGCCTGAGAACGGTAAAATAAAATTGTTCGATGGTCGTACGGGCGAGAGGTTCGATCAGGAAGTCGTAGTCGGGTATATATATATGTTGAAGTTGAACCATCTTGTTGCTGATAAAATACATGCAAGGGCTATAGGTCCGTATTCACTTGTTACTCAACAGCCTCTTGGTGGTAAAGCTCAGTTTGGTGGACAGAGGTTTGGTGAGATGGAGGTTTGGGCTATGGAGGCTTATGGTGCAGCTTACGCTCTGCAGGAACTGTTGACTGTGAAGAGTGACGATGTTCAGGGTAGAACAAGGATTTATGAGTCGATCGTCAAGGGTGACAACTCTCTGGAAGCGAGTACACCTGAGTCGTTTAACGTATTGATAAAGGAGATGCAGAGTTTAGGTCTGGATCTTAGAGTGGAAAAGAGTAAAAGTAATAGTTAGGAACTTTAAATAATAAAGGAGCTCGACCGTTTTATGGTAGAGAAGCTAATAGATTCTTATTCAGACTATAATTTACGAAGCGTATTTGATCGCGTGACCATAAAAATCGCCTCACCGGAGGTGATACGTTCGTGGTCTAGAGGCGAGGTCAAGAATCCTGAGACGATCAATTATCGTACGTTTAAACCTGAGAGAGGCGGACTGTTTTGTGAGAGAATTTTTGGTCCGACCAAAGATTGGGAATGTAGTTGCGGTAAGTATAAAAGGATAAAACATAAAGGCGCCATATGTGATAGGTGTGGTGTGGAGGTTACTCAGTCTAAGGTTAGGCGTGAACGTATGGGGCATATTGACCTTGCCGTATCGGTTTCTCACATATGGTTTTATAAAACTATGCCAAGTCGTATGGGTAATCTTCTGGAGATGTCTGCTCGTGCTCTGGAAAGAGTTCTTTATTATGAAGATTATGTTGTGATTGATCCGGGTGATACTCCTTTGGAGAAAAAACAGTTGCTCAATGAGATGGAGTATCGCGAAGCGGTTGCGAAATATGGAGACGGTTTTACGGCTAAAATAGGTGCGGAATCTGTAAAAGAACTTTTGATGGCTGAAGACTTGGAGATGCTTTCTCATGAACTTAGAGCAAAAATGCTCAGGACAAAGTCTAAACAGACTCTTCAGAAAATTAGCAAACGGTTGAAGATTGTCGAGGGATTCCGTCAGTCCGAAAACGATCCTGCTTGGATGATAATGAATGTCGTTCCTGTTATACCCCCTGATTTGAGACCTCTTGTTCCTCTTGAAGGAGGCAGATTCGCAACTTCGGACCTTAACGATTTATATCGCAGGGTCATCAACAGGAATAATCGTTTAAAAAGTATTCTTGAACTTAAAACTCCTGATGTAATCATCAGAAACGAAAAAAGAATGTTGCAAGAAGCTGTCGACGCTCTTTTTGATAATGGTCGTCACGGTAGACCTGTTGTCGGTACCGGAAATAGACCGCTGAAATCTTTGAGTGATATGTTGAAAGGAAAACAGGGTAGATTCCGTCAGAACTTGTTGGGTAAACGAGTCGATTATTCGGGCAGGTCTGTTATTGTTGTCGGTCCTGAACTGAAACTACACCAGTGCGGGTTGCCTAAAAAGATGGCGATGGAATTGTTTGAGCCTTTTATTATACGTAAACTGAAAGAAAGAGGCAATATACATACCATCAGAAGCGCTAAAAAAATGATTGAGCGTGGTGCTCCGGAGGTGTGGGATATTCTTGAAGAGGTCACAAAAGGACATCCCGTAATGCTAAATAGAGCTCCTACTTTACATAGGTTGGGGATACAGGCGTTTGAGCCGATTCTCATAGAAGGTAAAGCTATTAGGGTTCACCCACTTGTATGTGCGGCGTTCAATGCTGATTTTGATGGTGACCAGATGGCTGTCCATGTGCCTCTGTCTACCGAAGCTCAGTTGGAGACCAGTATGTTGATGCTTGCCTCCAATAATATATTTTCGCCGTCGAATGGAAAGCCGATTACTACTCCTTCGCAGGATATTACTTTGGGGTGTTATTATTTAACACAGGAGAAATTGTCCGATAGAGAAAAACCTAAATCTTTTGTTTCAACGGATGAAGTTTTATTGGCTCTTGACGAAAAAATAGTCCATCTCCATGAAATAGTAAATGTGAGGATTGATGGGGAAAAATTGCTAACTACTCCCGGCAGAATAATTTTTAATGAAATAATGCCACCGGAGATGCCTTTTGTTAACCATGAGTTGGGTAAAAAGAAGTTGGGTCAGCTTATTATGGATTGTTATTCTCTTGTAGGAAAGAAAAGGACGGTTCAGGTTTTGGATCGTCTAAAAACTCTTGGTTTTGAATCTGCGACAAAGGCGGGTATTTCCATCTCTATCAACGATATGGTTATTCCTTCCGAGAAGAAGGCAATGGTTGATAGTGCGAAGGAAGAAATCAATGTGGTTGAAAAGCAGTATCATTCGGGGAGCATTACTGATGGTGAGCGTTATAATAAAATAATAGATATCTGGACTCATGCGACCGATACGATATCTGAAGCAATGTACAAAGGACTTCAATATGCTGATGAAAATGGGCATACTAATCCGGTTTTTATGATGGTTGATTCAGGTGCTAGAGGAAGTCGTCAGCAGATTAGACAGTTGGCAGGTATGAGGGGGTTGATGGCTAAACCGTCGGGTGAAATTATCGAGACGCCTATTTTGTCTAACTTTAGAGAGGGTTTGTCCGTTTCGGAGTATTTTACGTCTACTCACGGTGCTCGTAAAGGGTTGGCTGATACCGCATTGAAGACTGCTGACTCAGGGTATCTTACTCGAAGATTGGTCGATGTCTCTCAGGATGTCATCGTCAACGAAATCAATTGTCAAACTCTGAACGGGATTACCGTGAAAGCGATATTTGAGGGCGATGAGGAGATTGTTAAACTATCCGATAGAATAGTAGGTAGAATTTCCGCCGAGGATATTATAAACCCTGCGACTGGTGATCTCATTTGTAAAGCTGATCAGGTAATCGATGAGGAAATAACAGGCAAAATTGATAAGTGCGGTATATTGCAGGTGAAGATCCGTTCTGTTTTGACTTGTGAGACCAAAAGAGGAACATGCCAGATGTGCTATGGTATTGATTTGGCTACAGGCAAAATGGTCAGATTGGGTGAGGCGGTAGGTATTATCGCGGCT
>CAZFUR010000212.1:0-4420 GCA_964522245.1 uncultured bacterium
ATTTCTTAACGTTACAATTTTTTTTGAGAGCTTTTGATATTGCGACCGCTAACAGATCTGTATTTTTTGGAGGCACAAGTATTCCTAATTCTTCTGAAGATATTATTTCAGGTATTGCTGTTGTGTTAGTTGATACTACAGGAACTCCACAAGCTAAACTTTCGATAAGGACTTTACCAAATCCCTCGGAATAAGAAGGATGGACAAGAAGATCGCTTGCCTGCATATATGCGGGCACATCTTTGTACGGAACGGCACCTTTAAAAAATATTCGAGGATTTTCCCTAAGTTCATTGGAGTTAAGATAATCTCTGCCTACCATCAAAACGATAAGATCGTTTCTATCGATTATATTTACAGCTTCTACCAGTTCCAGAACACCTTTTTCTCTGATAATATTGCCGACAAAGAGGATTATCTTTTTATTTATCGGTAACCCCAGTTTTTCTCTGGTTTTTATTTTATCCGCTGTTTTGAATATATCGGTAGAAACCCCGTTGTATATTTTGTGTACTTTTGCGGAAAAATTTCCGAGTTGCTTTATTTTATCGGCTAGGTCATTGCTAACCGCTATGATTGTGTTTGCGTTGCTAAGTGAAGCCAATGCTCTTTTTTTATCATACCACTGCCCCTCATTTTTGATAACAAAACGATTAATATCCGATCCCATCACGCCTACTACCAAAGGCGCGTGAAAATATCTGCTTACATCTATTCCCGCAAATCCCGCGGCATGAGCAAAATATCCATAAACCAGATCTATTTTTCCGATTTCTCTTTTTAGTTTTTTTACCGATCGAACAAAAAATTTTAGATTAAAAACACGAGCAAATCCCGGGCAATAGATTGTTTTTGGGCGAAAAATAGTTAAATTCCCGATTCGTTCTATTTTGGGTACGCCGGATATTTCTTTTCGAAGAACCCTGTATTTTCTTAATGGCGGAAAGAGGTATAAGGGGGATACTACGACTACTTCCATATATTTTGACAAATTCAAAGCGTCTTCTTTTATGAAGGCGCACTGTTCGGGTTTGTTTTTGTTAGGAAATTGTTGAGCGAGTATTAGGATACGCATTTTTTGATTTTCTCCAGATAAAAAAGTATGCTGTATCTTAAAAACGGGTACAAGAAAAAAACAGCTTTAAAAAAGTTACCGTTTTGCAAGAAATTCTTACTGATAGTCAGGTTTAGTACCGCCAATCTCTTTAAAATAGGACTGTTTTGTAAATTGTGCGTTTTTTTTATACCGTAAATTACCTTACACGTATTGATATTCCTCTCTAAAACATTTGTCGATAAGAATAGGCTGTCTTTGTGTACCCTGTAATATCCGATAGCATCAGGACAGTATTCGACGGGATATTTATACGCAATCCGCAACCATAAATCATAATCTTCGGCGGTTCTCAGATTTTCATCGAAACCACCAACCGATTCAACCACCTCCTTTTTTACCAACGCAGGATGGATGGGTATAAAATTTTCAGCGACCATTTTATCAAAAACGTATCCTGAATAAGGTTTTTTCAAAAACTGTATTTTTCTGGAATCGTATTTTCCGCCATCGTATATCAAAGAACCGTAAAAAAGAGTGGATTGGGTATCTTTTATTGTTTTTGCCATTAATATGGCTATCATATTTTTATCCCAGTAATCGTCAGAATCCAAAAAAGATATATATCTTCCCGTCGAGATCTTTATTCCTTCATTTCTCACTTTCCCCGGGATTCCCGAATGATCTATTTTGTGATAGATAACATTAGAGAATTTTTTACTGATTATCTGCGCCGTTCGGTCGGTAGATCCGTCATCGACGATTATGACCTCTTTGTTTGGGTATGTTTGATTGACAGCCGACTCCACCGATTGTTCAATCGTTTTTTCACAATTGTAGGTCGGTATGATGATAGAGACTTTATCTCGCATCTGATAACACCTTATGGAGTTTTTCAGTTAGGTAATGCCTATCGTACAGTAATATTTTTTTATTGTTTGGTGTGAATTTTTTGTTTTGTTCCCACGAATCGAAATATTTTGATATTATCGCCGATATTTTGTCGTAATCGTTTGGATCAGCCCAATCACCGGCGTCGGTTTTTTTTAGTATATCTGTGAGTTCACCATTTTTAGAGATAGCCAGAATTGGTGTGCCTGAACCTAAATATTCATAGAATTTACCGGGTATCATAACTTTTTCTTCTCCTTGACCGGCAATAAGCAATAAAAGATCTGATTTTTTCATCTGCTTTAGGCATTTTTTGTGCGGTAAAAAATCGCCAAATTTAAAAAGATCTTTTATATCGGATTTCTCCACACGGATACGTTCTTTAGGATTGATAAAATAACTTCTAAATTCTATCTTGATTTTTTCTTTACTTTTAGGTTTTTCTTTTAAAAATATTTTAAGTCCTTCCAAAAACGGTTTAAGAGACCTTATCCCATACACGTCACCTGTATACAATATCCTGAAATTAGAATTTTTCGGGGTCTTGGGTATATCAAGAAAATCTGCCTTATCGAAACCGTTTGGGATAACACAACTTTTCGATTCAATCAATGCGCCGTATTTTAAAAGATATGTTTTCATACTTGAATGCGTATTAAAGATAAGTTTATCCGAGTGAGTCATAATTTTTTTCTCTAAACGCTCCTCAATTTTATGAGAAAGGCTGTTGCGGCTTTTTTCTCTGAAAGGATTTTCGCACCAAGCGTCTCTAAAATCGCTTACCCAGAAAAGATATTTATATTTTTTTTTCAGTTTTAGCCCTGCAAGATGAGTCGAATGAGGGGGAGACGTTGTATAAATCGTATCGATATTTTTTTCTCGAATAAGTTTTTTTGATCTATTTACCACAAATGGTATCCATCCGATTAATTTATCTGGTATGAGCAGATGTTTATCCAAAAAAAGTCTTATTTTTGTTAATTTAAGTTTTTTTAATAAAGAGAACAGTATACGTGGTGTAATAGATCCTGTTTGAGATATTTCTACCGACGGGTCTATTTCGTTGTTTAAAGATTCATCTATAACGCCGGTCGGTTTCCCTGTGATGAGAAAGACTTTCCATGAGAATTCATGAAGATATTTTAGAAATTTTACGGTACGCAACACGCCTCCTCCGCCGGAAGGGGGTGATTTATGTGCGATAAACAGAACTTTTCTCATTATTCTCCTATAATCTCAAATGTAGCTTGTTTCAGAGGTTCACTATTATGTCGAACAAAATTGATCTGGTTGCGAGCGTTATCGACAAGCATTATGTAATCTATTTTCCACAAACCTACTTCAGAGTTATTCTGTATAATTATGACTGTTTTATAACTATTTGACGGTTCATCGTACCGACAGACAAAAGGGATATTCGCCGAACCGCTTGGACTGCTGACTCGACCGGAAACAATTTTTATCCCCGACACATCATCCGATGCCTCAACGGTAATGGTGATCTGGTCTTCATAAGTAACGGTTAAAGGGGTGATTGTGACGTTTTCCAGCACAGGGGGCGTGAAATCTGAGTTGGTAGAGTAAACCTGTACTTTAGCATCGTTCATTATATCCGGGTATTTTCTTTTATTGAAAGATTTTGAGTTTTTCGCTTTATCAACTATTCTCACAAAATCTATCGACCAGACTCCTGACTCGGCGTTTTTTGGAATAGTCACGTATCCGTCGAACGCTTCGAGTTCTTTAATATAAGAGCAAGCAAATGAAACCCTGGCGTTTTTTGATGGGCTGACCAACACACCATATGCTTTTTCGACACCGGATTTATCATCGGTCGCCTCGATAGTGAATCTAACTTTTTCTCCCGCATCAACTTCTGTCGGTTCCGTATAAATGGCAACAAGGTTTGGCGGTGTGGTATCTGAGTCGGAATTGATCACTTCTACATAGACGTTTTCCAAACCCGGGTCACCGCCGGAGAAAGTTTTTGAGTTATGAACATTATCCGTAATTTTGATGGTTTTTATTCTCCAAGCTCCTTCTTCAGCGTTTTTGGGGATATTGGTAGTACCGACAAAGTTGCCTTCATCATCTATATTTGAACAGTAAAAAGATAGCCTCGCTTGTCCTGAGGGACTTGTTATTGATCCGTACACCGATGCTACTCCGGATAGATTATCCGTTGCTTGAACAGATATCTCCAACTTAGCACCCGATGTTACCTGATCGGGGGAGATTGTGGCGGAGATAATTTTAGGTGGTTCGGAATCTGAATAATCGGGTTGGTCGGAATAATCTTGGTTATTTGGTTGGCTTGTTTCGGTAATATATTTTTTTTTCGCAGGAAGAATCTTTTTGCCTTTGTTAATACGCTCAACAGGTTCGGATTTTTTTTCTACAGACGTACTGTTTTGGATATCCCTCTCGTTTTTTTCTGTCTTATTTGAGGTATCAGGTGTGACAGTTTTATTCATA
>CAZFUR010000213.1:0-4413 GCA_964522245.1 uncultured bacterium
ATTGTTGAATTCGTGAGCTATTCCGCTACTGAGTTCTCCGACCGCCGCCATTTTTTCCGATTGGATAAGTTTTGTATTGATCTGTTGTAGTTCTTTGTAGGCGGAATTAATCTCGGTAGTTCTTTCCCGCACTTTTCTCTCAAGTCGTTCATTGTAGTCCCTGATTTTCCTCTGTAATATTTTACGTTCGCTAATATCGCGGGATACACCTAGTATTTGTGTCACTTGTCCGTAGGAATCTATAACGGGAGTACACGTCATAAGGTGATGTTTCCAGTCACCTCTAAAGTTTTGCAGTCTGTATTCAAAGTTGACTATTCTGGTCGATCTTTCTGTCAGGCGGTTAAGTTTCTCTTGAATGAGCGGTAGGTCGTCTTCGTGAATGTAGTCGAATAGACAGGTCTCCAGAGAATCTTTTATGGAATACCCTAACATTGTTTGCCACTGAGGGTTCAGATAAGAGAAAATATACTCATGATTGCAGGTGAAAATGATCTCTCCGATATGTTCTATGAGAAATCTGTACCGTTCTTCCGATTTAAATATTTCCCTTACACATCCTTCGACCTGTTTTTTATTGATCTCATCGGTTTCGTAGGCAGTTTTGTTTGCGTTTGTCACGTCTTGCATTATCTCTTGAATGAGATTTTTCTCGTCAAATGTTATTATGTCGCTTTTAAAAACTATTTCGTTGACGTGATGGATAAGGAACCTGTATTTTTGCTCTGTGTTCAAGACCTTGTAAATACTTGATTTCAAAGATTCTTCCGTCTCCATAGAAATACTGCCGTCTTCCCGAGGCGCTTTTATCTGTGAGATACCACGGGTCATCAGTTTGACAAAATATTCTTCAAGGTCGCTGTCGATGGTTTTGATCTGTTTTTCATTCATGATCAGGGTTCCCTGTTGTACCGGCTAGAATCAACACACGAGTTTATTTTGTGTCATTATATACAAAAGTAGGTTATATTCACATATAAAAAAATAAAAAAATAGCACAATGTTTTTTATCCTTACAGTAATTGTATTTCAACGATTCAAAAAAATGAAAAATTGATTGGTAGAAGAGTATGAAAAGAGAAAAGAGAAAAGAGATAAAACTAAAAACGAAAAATAAAAACAAACTGAGACGTAAACGGGAAAAAGAAATATATAAAGAGAGAAAAAAAGAGAACAGAACCTCTCTGAAAGAACGCTTGAACGTGATATATGAAGATTCATCTATAATTGTTATCGAGAAATCTTCAGGTTTGATTGTTCAGCCTATAAAAAATATGCGTGACGTTTCAGCGGTAGAGTTGATTAGGCATTATTGGAAATCGAAAAAGAAAAGACAAGGTTATATAGGAGTTGTTCACAGATTGGATAAGGAAACTTCGGGGGTGATGGTTTTTGCGAAAAATAGAATAGCGCATCGTAATTTGCAACAACAGTTTTTTCATAGAAAAATATCCAAAAAATATTTAGCTTTGGTCGATGGTATCCCGCATAAAAGCAGAGGGCGCTTGACCGGTTATATCGGTAGAGACATAAAAGGTAAACGCACCATTTTTTCCGATCAGACGAAGGGGCAGGAGGCTATTACCCGATACAAAATTGTGGAAAAGTTCTGCGATAGAGCATTGCTAGAGTTGTCTTTGGAGACAGGCAGAACCCATCAGATACGGGTACAGTTTGCGAAAATAGGTTGTCCTGTTTTGGGTGATCCTTTCTACGGTACGAAGAAAGGAAGTAGAGTCGGGGGGTACGAAAGATGTGTTTTGCATGCATGGAAACTTAAATTTCAGCATCCCGAGACGGTCAAAAAGGTAGAGTTTGAGGCTGGTTTACCCAAAGATATGTCGCAACTTATGGAGAATGAGCGAAGAAAGAATGCGAAAAACAAGGTATCTTAGTATCAGTGATGATTGTTGGAATGAAAAGATTGAATCGGGATTGAAAATCCTTGAGCGATGTTGTTTGTGTGCGCATTATTGTGGTGTGAATCGTATTGATGGGCAAGCGGGTGTCTGTGGCGAGGGTTTTTTCCCTAAAATATCGTCTGTATCGGCTCATTTTGGAGAAGAGCCTCCTATCTCAGGGATAGACGGGTCGGGCACGATATTTTTTTCCGGTTGTTCATTAAAATGTGTATATTGTCAGAATTATCCGATAAGTCAACTCAATGTTGGGAGTGAATTGCCGTTTGATAAACTCTCCGATCATATGCTTGGGCTTCAAGCCAAGGGGTGTCACAACATTAATCTAGTTACACCGACTCATTTTATTCCGCAGATAATCATGGCGTTAAAAGAGGCTTGTATGGGGGGATTATCTGTTCCTATAGTTTACAATACATCTGGATACGAATCTGCAGAGGCGTTGGAGTTGCTGAGCGGAGTTGTGGATATATATCTTGTTGATATGAGATATTCCAAGGATATTTTCGGAAAAAAATACTCAAATGTTTCGGATTATCCGATGGTCAATAGAAATGCGGTTAAATGGATGGCATCTGAGGTTGGCAGGCTAGTTTGTGACGGTGATGGTATAGCGCAAAGAGGCTTGATTGTTCGGTTGTTGATTTTGCCTAATATGTTGGGTGAACTGAAGGATAATTTAAGGTTTTTGTCTGAAAAAATCTCATTTTTGCCTTCTATAAGTCTAATGAGTCAATATTTTCCTGCCGGTAAAGCGATGGATACGGATTTGGACAGAAAAATCAGTAAAGATGAGTATGATGAAGCAGTCTTATACATGGAATCGTTAAGGTTTTCCGATGGCTGGGTACAGGAGTATGATTGCTAAAGGATTGTAATAATTTCACTGACAGGTTTACGTTTTTTCTCTTCTAGTTTCAAAGGTTGCTGAGGATATCCCAACGCTACGAGCGTGACAAGTTGGAGGTTATCCGGTATTCCGATTATTTCTTTTGCTTTATCCATCTCAAAAGAGGCAATCCAGCATGATCCTATCCCTTCCGAGGTTGCGGCGGATATCATTTCCGTTATTGCGATAGACAGATCGACCCACGAGAAATTAGTGTCATCGTCTTTTCGTACCCATGAATCTTCAGGTTTTGCGCAGGCGGCTATGATTACGGGTGCTTTTTTGAATCCTTCTTTTCTAAAGACTGTGTTTAGAGAAGGGCGTAGTTTATCTTTTATTATATAGAAATACCATGGTTGAGCGTTTGTAGCGCTTTGAGCGCGTTGTAGAGTCATCATTAGTCGGTCTAGGGTTTCGTTATTGATAGGTTTTGTCGAAAATTCCCTTACGCTACGTCTAGAGTACAGATTGATGTAGAAGTTTTTTATGTTATCGGGTAGATTGTGTAGTTTTTTTGTTATTTCGTTCATCTGAAAACTCCTTAATTTATAAATAAAATGTAATAAAAAAACCGAAACTTAACGATATAGTTTATATTGTTGTATGACGAGTTGACAATAGTTTTATTAATGACAATGGAAGGGATTGATATATGTCGAAACGCAGTAATCGCAGACGAGGGATTATCATTGATAAAAAAATTCAGTTGAGGTATCTGGTGTTGCCTGTTTTGGGGGTAATGCTAAGTTCGGCGTTTTTTCTGGTGATTTTGCTGTATCTGATGGGATTGATTTCCGATTATACTGGCGGGGTATCGTATTTTTATATTGTGAGTTTGGTGCTGGTTGTGATATTGGCTAATTTGTCCATAGTTGTCTATTTGGGATTAGTTGCATCGAATCATTTTATAGGTCCGTTGTACAGACTGAAAAAATCGATAGACGCTTTAGTCAAAGGATCGTATGGGCAGAAGATATCGTTTAGAGAGAACGATTTAAAGTTCAGATTGGCTCAAGTCTATAATGAGCTTTCGGGTACTTTGGAGAGCAGGGTAGAGGAAGACCTGATTTTTATAGATGATATAAAGAGGAAAATTCGTAACTTGTCGGCGGGATTGAAGGGGGATGTGGCGAATCAGCTCAAAGAGATAGATTTAGAGCTGGAGCGGTTTCGTAAAACAAAGAATCAGTATATAGGTCGATAATCCAATCTAGTCATCGTCGGTTTTCCAAAGATTATCTAAACCATCATTAAATATATATTAGGATTACCCCATTTCCTCATAAAGAATTCACAAAATATAAATATTATCACTCAAAATATGATTTGTGGAACATTTGGATCGTATGATACACTCAGTGGCGTAAATGATACAGGGATTTTTTATATGAAAACTCGAAATGTAAGTCTTAAAAAAGATTTTTTTGTGTACGCATTAGGACGATTTGGCAGTAAATTTATCGCAGTTTTATTATTGCCTGTGGTGACAAGGTATCTATCTAAATCGGATTTTGGTTTTTTGGATATGCTTAATACGATACTGAATCTACTGGTTCCCATCACAACTCTAAGGATAGCCGATTCTGTTTATCGTTTTGAGATAGC
>CAZFUR010000214.1:0-4374 GCA_964522245.1 uncultured bacterium
CGGGCTCATTCAATTTCTCTTTGCCGTATGTTTTGACGGAGGACTTATCTTACACGGATAACGTTGTTTCCGCTCTGAAAACTTACTACTATCTTGTCAGGGCAAGAGATATTTACGGTTTGTTTGACTCGAATAATAAACAGATGTCAGGTTCTCCCGTTGACACTACTGTCCCCTCTTTTAGCGGATTGAAAAAAATATACGGAGGTGATCAAAAGGTTAAAATTAGATGGGATTACGCAAACGATTTAACCGGATCGATAAAATACAACATATATCGAAGTGAAACCGCTTACGCCTCAGGCGGGGCTTATTTCTCGACTCCTATTGCTACGACATTTTCTACAACTTATGAAGATGAGACGGTCGTAAACGGTACTCAGTATTTTTACGTCGTAAGAGCAGAAGACGGACTTGGTAATGAGGAATCAAATCTTGTGGAACTGTCTGTTGTCCCTCAGACACCTCCTGCGGATGTCATTTTTGTGGATTCTTCTGTCGAAAATAGCGGTGACGGCTCGTCGTGGTCGGAGGCTTTCAAATATCTTTATCTGGCTTTGCGCGATACCAATCCGTCACTCGGAAGCGGTAACACAACAATATGGGTCGCTAAAGGTACCTATAACGCAAGCTCAGAAATTGTGGTGCCCGATTCCGTAGAAATGTATGGAGGATTCGACGGAACCGAAATATCAAAATCCGATAGAGACCCTCTTAAAAATAGAACGACTATCAAAATTGATTCTTTTTATCAGGAAAACACAATCGTTATGTCTGATTCATCTAAACTGGACGGGTTTCATATATCTAAAAAATATTCCCCATTCTTTGAGGGAAACGCTGTTGTCGTAGACGGTCAGGCGGTGAAAATAGAGAATAACGTGATATATGAATCCAAAAAAGGAATAGTTCTGAGCGATCAGGGCGATTGTTCATCATCCCAAATATATAACAATGTATTTGTTAATAATGAGTTCGGTATAGTTTGCGCTCAAGCCAATACCAAGATTGTAAATAATACTTTTCAGAATACAAAAACAGCCGTATCCATAAATACAACATCAAAAATGTATATCTATAACAATATTTTCTTTGAGTGCGAACGATACGGTGTGATAAATAATTCCACTAACACTTCGGTGGAGATGGATTATAACCTTTTTTACACAAATACAGATAATTTTTACGGCGTTTTACCGGGAGATAACAATATATACGAAAACCCGATGTTTGTCGATTCGGGATTCGATTATCATATCAAACCCGGTTCACCTTGTATAAACAAAGCTACGTCTGCCGTAGGCGGAGAACTTATGCCCGATAGGGATATCGATGGAGACTATAGAGAAACGGCGGCGTATGATATCGGTGCGGACGAACTTGTATCGGATAACCCGCCTTCGGTATCGAATAACAGTGTTGAGATTCTTGACGATCCCATAGGATATGTCAGAATATCTTGCGGGGTCTCCGATCCGCTAGGAGCGAAATGCCGACTGAAATTGATGTGTCAGGCCGGCAGAACGACTGATCCGTATATCACTACTACATGTCTTGGTCCGGTGTCATCCGTTTTTTCAGACGCTCCGAGCGTAAACAACGGCAAAGAATATCAGATCGGGACGGATTATCCATCTATATCCACTGTTGCGGGGGTGGATAACAGTATATCGTTTATCTGGGATTCGGGAGCGGATATATATTTCTTCAAATCTTCAAGGCGACCGAGGAGAGACTGTCGAATCAAAGTAATCGTCAATAACGGATCCGCCGATAAAACAGCTCCGACAATCAAAATAAGAGGTTTCGATAATAGTCCCGTAATGATTAAAGAACCTCAGCAAACTATCGGAACAGAGAATACCGTCTATTGCAGGGCTATACCTAAAGCGGTCATGTTTCGTTTTCAGTGCGCTTCTAACGATCTGTTCACCTCAAATATGCAAGATAGCGGTTGGGTGAACGAGCCGTCGTACAGATTCACGGGATTGTTGCCGGGAACACCGACATCTCAGTATTATTATCGTGTAAAAGCGAGAGTCATAAACACCATTTATGGCGAATGGAAACAGTCTCTTAGAAGCAATTTCGATTCTAATACATCAACGAATATAGATACTTTAACCTCGCCGGGTACCGTTTCTCTAGGTAGGTATTACACCGATATAACGGGTGTTGTCTCTGACCCTAGTTTTGAGGATAACGACTCTTCATGGTCGATGGGGTATGCGGGTGCGTCTCCTATTTCTGTTTCCGTATCTAATTTGTGGCATACGGACGGAAGCCATTGTTTGAAAATATGTAATGATGATCCGGGTTCGACTTCTTATTATAACGGTGATAACGGATATGCAAGACAAACCGTTGATTTTGACTTGATCGGTAAACTACAATTTGACGCTTATCTGATAATTGTCAACGCTTCGTCTGTTAATGCCGTAGGACAGGTTTTAGTCGGTAACACGGTCGTTTGGGAAAAATCAGTGGGACAGACATATCTGAACCAACAGATCGATCTGTCCGCTTTCTCCGGAAACAAGAGTCTTCAATTTAGATTGTTGTTCAATCAGTATTGTTCATCGTATTCCGATACGAATAGGTATACTATGTGTTTTGATAACATCAGGACTAAATCTCGTAAAAAATATTATTCCAGTGCCACAATGGTTACATCAGTAATCAGCCCTGACCCGATAGCGAAATGGAACACACTGAACTTTTCCGCTTTTGAACCTCCTAACAGCAGTATAACGGTTGATTTGCTGGATGCTTCGGATAATGTACTGTTGGCTGATGTGGCGACTTCTACTAACTTAGATGGTGTGATAGCCGCTAACGTGGATCTGAAATTGAGATTGTCGATGAGCTCTACAGATTATTCTGTTACACCGGAATTTTACGATTGGAAACTTGCATGGACGGAAGACGATAACGATTGTATCGATTCAAAATTCTCGACTCGGATCGCTACGTCATATCAAGACGTAGATTCCGATTGCGACGGTATGCCCGACACTTACGAGAACGCTACATCGGGATTAGACCCTAACATATACGACGGTAACTTGGATAATGATAACGATGGCAAATCAAACTATTACGAATATGTTTCCGGCACAGACCCTAATGTCGGATCGGATTATTTTGATTTTGAATTCGATTTTCAATCGGAAGAAGGCGTGACAACGGTAACCTTATCTTTTGAGACTAAAGATGACCCTTATAGATATTATGAGGCGTATTATACTGACGATTTTTCAAGTTGGCATAAATTGGGCAAAACCGTAAGAGGTAACGGTAAGGCAGTTGTCATAACCGACAGTGACGAAGGCAAAGAACTACCGTACGAGAAACGTTCGTATAAGATAAAAATAATTTTGGATAATTAAACTTTTTTGCTTGGTGCGCGGTGACTCTTTTTGAATAGTGTCACTGCGCAAAAGAGTAATCCGATTATGCTGAGTAACGCTCCTGCCAAAAATGAGGTTGGTTTGTATGTAAATGTCACAATATGTTTTCCCCCTTTTAGATAAACGGTGCGAAATAGTCCTTTTGTACGAAGGATTTGTGTGGGGGTGTTATCTACTGTTGTTTTCCATCCGGGATAAATTATCTCACTTGTAATTAGATAAGAAGGTTGTTTGTTTTTTGTATAAAAGATTATTTTGTTTGGGGTATATTTTTTTATGTATGCTGGAATCGGTTTGTTATTTGATTGAAGATAACTGTTGAGTGATTTATCAGTCGATTCGGATATTGCGGGGACAAGAAACCCACGCCCGAAGGCGGCAAGGTTTTTGTACAGAAATATATTGGCTGATCCGTCTGTGATGCTACCTTTTTCTATCAGTGACGGGGCGGTCAGTTTGACGGAACTGAAAATATATTTCGCATTGAGAAAATCAGGCATTAGAGGGTCGTTGCTTTGAATATATTTTATATAATCAGGGATTGTTATTGGCTGATAACCGGATATTTTCTGGGCATTGAAATGAGGAGCCAGATATTGCTCAAAAACGTTTGAAAGATCCCAAACTCTAAAAACCTCTTTGTCGTATAGGAGTTGTTTGTATACGGGGGATTTGGGAATTATATTATCAATATCGGTTGAGTATATATTTTTTGAACAGACGGATAACAGGTCTAATAGTATCAGTACGGTTATTGTAACGGGGATAAACCGTTTATAGGCGGTTTTAGATAATACGATCAAACCCGCCGAAAGAATCAAACCTACCGACACCCGCCAGAAAATTGTTTGCACGGAAAATATAACGATGGCAAAAATAATCATCGCAATTACGAGTGATTTTGTTTTTGCGGGAGGTGGTTTTTTTATACAATTATCCAGTGCTAACCCTGTCATAACGGCGA
>CAZFUR010000215.1:0-4371 GCA_964522245.1 uncultured bacterium
GAAGAGTTTTCTCTTCTAAAAGTAAATATATTGACAGGAAGAACACATCAGATTAGAGTCCACATGGCCAATATAGGTCATCCGATCATAGGAGATAACGAATATGGCTCATCTAAAATAAACAACAGATTCGCCACCATCATAAACAGACAGATGTTACACGCTTTCTCTTTGCGAATAAAACATCCCGTTACAGAAAAAGAAATGATTTTCAGAGCACGCATCCCTGAAGATATGAGGAACCTTATAAAAAAACATAACACTAAATAAAGGTTTTCTATTATGCAAAAGATCTATCCGATGAAATTCAAACCTGTATACAAACAAAAAGTGTGGGGCGGTCAGAAACTAAAAACGGTACTAAACAAAAATATTCAACCCAACATTCCTGTAGGAGAATCGTGGGAATTGGTAGATAGGGGCAACGATCTATCTATAATACAAAACGGTTATTTCGCGGATAAAACAATCAGATACGTTATAGAAGAACTGGGTGTCGACCTGATCGGAACAAAAACAAAACTCAATCCGTTTGACAGGTTTCCTCTGTTGATAAAATTTCTGGACTCATCGGATAAACTATCCGTCCAAGTCCATCCCGATGATATTTTGGCAAAAAAATTCAAAGAACAAGATACAGGTAAAACCGAAATGTGGTATGTCGTACAAGCCGATCCTGACACGAAAATAGTCTATGGATGCGATTCCTCACTGAAAAAAAGAGACCCTTTGGACGGATTCTCGAAAAATATGGAACAACTGCTACATTTTGTATCCATTGAAGAAGGCGACCTGATATTTATACCGGCAGGACAAGTGCACGCCTTGTTAGGCGGATGCGTAATATTGGAAATACAGCAAAACTCCGACGTAACATACCGTCTTTACGATTGGGGGCGAATGGGATTAGATGGAAAACCGAGAAACCTTCATCTAAAAAAAGCCATTACGTCTATAAAATTTAGAAAACCTAGAAACTGTTATCAGAAAATACTGACAATAAAAAAAGATTTTTCGGAATTAATCAAATGCACTCATTTTACGGCAAACTTAATAAATATAAAAAAACCTTACAAAGATATCTGTGATAAAAGCGGTTATAAAATTTTGCTCCCTATCGTCGGAGGCGGATCTATTCTATATAAAAACACAGAAATCTCCGCCGAAAAAGGTGACGTTATATTAATGCCGGCTTCTCTGGGAGAATATACTATAAACCCTTCTGCAGAAATGAAACTTATCTCGATAGAATAAAGTCATAAAGAAGGTAAAAAGGATTGACACAGCAGGCTCATCTAAGCTAAAATGCTCCTCTTTTATGGAGATGATTTATTATGAACGGTACACTTTCGACACATTTTGACAAAATAGAAGATATCATAGAAGATATTCGATGCGGGAAAATGGTCATCATAACCGATGATGAGAACCGCGAGAACGAAGGCGATCTGATCATGGCAGCATCTATGGTAACTCCCGATGATATCAACTTTATGGCAAAGTACGCAAGAGGATTGATATGCACGCCCATGACCGAAGACAGACTTAATTATCTTGGGTTACGCCCTATGGTACCAAAATATAACGACCAATACTCGACAGCATTCAGTATATCCGTTGATGCAAGAGAAAATATAACCACAGGGATATCCGCTCATGACAGAGCAAAAACTATCCAATTATTGGTAAACTCCTGCGCAACAAGTAGGGATTTTGTAACACCGGGGCATATATTCCCTCTTAAAGCCGTTACAGGCGGTGTTTTGCAAAGGGCCGGCCATACGGAAGCAAGCGTGGATCTGATGAAATTAGCGGGACTGTACCCCGCCGGAGTAATCTGTGAGATAATGAACGACGACGGAACAATGGCAAGACTACCCGAACTACTGAAGTTTAAAAAGAAATTCAACATAAAAATATGCTCCATAGCAGAAATAATAGCGTATAGACGACACAACGAGAAACTAGTGAGAAGAGCTGTCGAGACGGTATTACCGACAAAATACGGCGAATTTAAACTTATCGCTTACGAATCCACGGTTGATAAGAACGAACATGTAGCACTTATAATGGGAAATATCAACCCTGAAGAAGACACGATCGTGCGGGTTCACTCAGAATGCCTTACGGGAGACGTGCTAGGATCTATGCGATGCGACTGCGGAGACCAACTGCATAAAGCGATGGAGATTATCGCAAATAAAGGAAAGGGTATAATTCTCTATATGCGTCAAGAAGGCAGGGGCATCGGACTGACAAACAAACTAAAAGCGTACCATCTGCAAGATAAAGGAATGGATACCGTCGAGGCAAACGAACATCTTGGATTCAAACCTGACTTGAGGGAATACGGTATCGGAGCACAAATATTAGCTGATATCGGCGCAAAAAATATCATCTTGTTGACTAACAATCCAAAAAAACTGATTGGACTACAAGGTCATAACCTTAATATTGTCAGCAGAATGGAGATTACAGGCAAAACAAACAAGCATAACAGAAAATATCTGCAAACAAAAAAAGATAAATTAGGACATTTTCTACCCTTAACCTAAATTATAACAGGGGGCAAGTATGAAAATTTATGAAGGCAAACTAACATCTCAAAATAAAAAGTATGCCATAATAGTGAGTCGGTTTAACGATTTTATAACGTCTAAACTCGTTGATGGCGCCGTGGATGCATTAACGAGACATAATGTTAAAGACACGGAAATATCCCTATTTAAAGTGCCCGGCGCATTTGAGATTCCGGTAACGGCTCAAAAGGTGGCAAGTTTGAAAAAATTTGACGCTATTATATGTCTCGGCGCACTCATAAGGGGCTATACACCTCATTTCGAGTATATTAGTGGCGAAGTAACAAAAGGTATCGCTCAAGTATCACTGGAATTTGGCGTTCCTGTATCATACGGTATAATCACCGCCGATAGTTTAGAACAATCTATAGAAAGAGCAGGAACAAAATCAGGCAATAAGGGAACAGATGCCGCTCTAAGCGCTATTGAGATGGTCAATTTATTCGCACAGAAGATTTAGGTAAAATGGGTATTAGAAGATTAAGCAGGGAATGCACTTTACAGTTTTTATACGCTTGTGACTTGAACGATAGTTTCGATAAAACCGAAATAAGACCTTTTTGGGGACTCCTTCAGGAAATTCATAAGATCAGTGCGGAGGATATGCCAAACGGCTATTCTTTGTCTTTCGCGGATACTCTTATTGATGGAGTATTAGAAAATTTGACAACCATCGATAAGATAATAAAAGAGTACACCGCCAACTGGAATTTCTCCAGAATTACCGTAATCGATAGAAATATATTGCGAATTTCTATATTTGAAATACTCTTTTACGAAGATGTCCCTTTTGTTGTCTCGATAAATGAAGCTGTAGACATAGCGAAAAAATACAGTACTCCCGACTCGGGTAAATTTGTTAACGGTATTCTTGATAAAATAAGAAACAACAATATTTCTTAATAAAAAAGGCATTTTGATGAATAGATACATAGACCTCCATATACACACAACTTTCTCCGACGGAACAATGACTCCCAAAGAAATACTGGAACTGACCGTTAATACCGATATCCATGCAATCGCCATAACAGACCATGATACGATGAACGGCTATTTTGATGTCCTGGATATAGCAGAACAATACGACGTTGAACTGATCTGTGGAGTAGAATTAAGTTGCGAACAAGATGAAAAAGATATCCATATACTAGCTTATTTTCCGAATAAGGTGGGCAAAGAGTTTACCGATTATTTACAAGAACTTAGCGATTATAGAGAAGTAAGGGTCAGAAAAATAGTAGAAAAATTAAACGATTTAGGAATAGATATTTCATTGGATTACATCTTATCCGACCTGACAACCGACTCCCCCGGCAGGCTTCATGTGGCAAGAGCTCTGCTCAAAAAAGGAATAATATATTCCATCCGAGACGCTTTTAAAAAATATATCGGAGAAGATTGCCCCGCTTACGTTAAAAAGAAAAAATTATCCGTAGATGAATGTATCGAACTTATACATAACTTTGGCGGAATAGCTGTCTTAGCCCATCCGGGCATATACAATCAAGATTATCTGAAAGAACATCTTTTGGATAAAAATATCGACGGGATAGAGGTCTTTCACTCTGATCATGGAGTCGGAGACATAAATAGATTTATCGATCTGGCAAGAAGAAATAAAATGATCATGACCGGTGGATCGGATTTTCATGGAATTATGCACAAAACACGTCCTTTCGGTAGAGCGGAAATACCGTACTCATTACTGGAAATTCTAAGAGAAACCCACTCAAAAATGTACTAGAGGTTATTATGCCGATAAAAAAAATAGCTTCAGGTCTAATGAAAA
>CAZFUR010000216.1:0-4368 GCA_964522245.1 uncultured bacterium
CGTACTTAGTCGATTAAATAATTTCAAAGCCTTGTCGTGTGCTTTTATTGCCTCTTTGTAGTTATTTAATCGACTAAGTACGATTCCTTTTTGATCCCATGCTTGAGGATATGTTGGATTGAGTCGTATAGCTTTATTGATGGATTGGAGTGCTTTTTCAGGATCATTCATATCTATATAGATGGAGCTTTTCACTAACCAAATGTTAGGATATCCGGGTTCTAGGGAGATTGTTTTGTTGATACAGTTTAAAGCATTTTTGAATCGCCCCAGTTCTTTATTTGCCAAACTTCTGATGAACCATATTTTTGATGAGTCAGAATGTGATTGCAAGATTTTATAAGATATTTTTATACATTCCTTTAGTTTTCCTAGTTTATACAATGAAGCTATTTTATTTTCCACTGAGCATAAGAGTTTGTGATTCAATCTGAGTGCTTCATCGGCTGTTTTAATTGATTTATCAAATTTATCCATGTATCCGCATATACAACTTATGTTGTGCCACGCTATAGCGTATTGTGAATCCAATTTGATAGATTTATCGAAATATTCAAGAGCGTCTTCTCTTCGATCCAAGCCCCATAAAACAACTCCTTTATCGGATAAATATCTAGCATTTGACGGATCAATAGATATTATTTTCTCGATATCTATGAGAGCTTTGTTGTAGCGATTAGAATTATATTGTTTGATAAATCTCCGAAACGATTTTTTTATGAAGCGATTTTTTTCTAAGAAAGGTTTTTTATCTGAATTAACAGATATAATAGGATTATTAAATATCGGGAAGAGTCGTATTCTTGTTTTTTTTCTTAGTAGGTTAAAAAAATTTAGCATAGGTAGAAAACCATTTTTTATATCTGATCCGAGAAAGTATTTTGCTACTAATGTTTTGTTATAGTGTTAATGAGCCATGCATAAAATGATACAAATTTATCATAGTGCAAAGCTAATGATATAAAGCTTATAAAAAAGGCGGCAGAGCTTAATACCGTTGCTAGGAAAAGTATTTGATTAGATTGTCGAGACGTGTATGTTTTGTCTTTGGTTTGTTCTACAATTTTTGGCTGTTGATTTTCAATCGGCTGTTTTTCAATCGGTTGTTTTCTGTCTTTGTAGAGTGACCTTTTGAATTCGTTTATGTCCAGATTTTCGATTGAATCGTTCATTCTCTTTTTATATTCTTCCATGCTTTCCATAAAGAACTCCTTTATCATGTTATAATTGTCTAATATTTTGGAATAAAATTCAAGTAATTCGTTATGTTTCGTGAATTATTAGGAATAATAATTTGACTTATTTTTGCCTAAAAAATAGTATAGGTAGATGTTTTTGTGTTTAAATTTTCCAAGGAGGAGTTATAGAATGATAGACGGAGTGAATTTTGCGTCTCAGGTTGGTGTTGATACGTTGTGGGTTCTTGTTGCGGCGTTTATGGTATTTTTCATGCAGGCGGGGTTTGGAATGGTAGAGGCCGGTTTTGTAAGAGCAAAGAATACCTGTAATATTTTGACTAAAAATTTTCTTGATTTTTGTATGGCTTCAATCGGTTTTTTTCTATTCGGATATGCGATTATGTTTGGTGACGGTAATGGTTTTATGGGATTGAAGGGATGGTTTTTGTGCGGAGCCAAATCTGGGTCAGACGTTCCCTTATATGCGTTTTGGTTATTTCAAGCGGCGTTTTGTGGCGCCGCGGCAACGATTGTTGCCGGTGGTATTGCTGAGCGAATGAAATTTATCGCATACCTTATTTATTCTTTTTTGATTTCCGCGTTTATTTATCCGATTATTGGACATTGGATATGGGGTGGTGGTTGGTTGGCGAAATTGGATTTTACTGATTTTGCGGGTTCCACAGTGGTGCATATCGTGGGTGGGTTTGCGGCTTTGGTTGGAACGATTATGATAAAACCGCGTGAAGGCAAGTTTGCTCCTGACGGGACTGCTAATGCTATACCGGGGCATTCGATACCGATTGCTTCGTTGGGGGTGTTTATCTTATGGTTTGGATGGTTTGGTTTTAATGCGGGTTCTACGTTGAGTGTGGGGGATGGGGAGGCGATTGCTCGTGTGGCTATAAATACTAGTCTTGCTGCTTCAATGGGTGGACTTGTTGCTCTTTTTGCGGTTTGGAAGATATTTGGTAAACCGGATTTATCTATGGCAATGAATGGTGCGCTTGCGGGGCTTGTAGCTGTTACTGCGCCGTGTGCGTTTATCGATCCTTGGGCGGCGATTATTGTGGGGGGGATCGGTGGAGTTGTTGTTGTTATGGGGGTTATATTGCTCGATAAACTTCGGATTGATGATCCTGTGGGGGCATTTCCTGTTCACGGTTTAAATGGTGTATGGGGTACTATTTCGGTCGGGTTGTTTGGTAAACATTCATTGGGATTGGTTAGAGACGGATTGTTTTTTGGGGGTGGATTCAAATTACTTGCTGTTCAGCTTATCGGAATAATATCGGTTGTGGCGTTTGTTGTTTTAACGATGGGGATTGTTTTTAAGATAATTGACATGATTATCGGATTACGTGTATCTAGGAATGAGGAGTTGCGCGGATTGGATATCACTGAACATGGTATGGAGTCTTATGCCGGGTTTCAGGTTTTTGTTGTTGAATAAAATAGGAGCGATATGATGAAATTAGTTATAGCGATGATTCAGCCGTATAAGTTATCTGATGTAAAGAGGGCATTGTTTGATGCGGATATCCATAAGATGACTATAACAAATGTACTAGGATGCGGTCAGCAAAAAGGTTTCAGTGAGACTTATCGTGGGGTTGTTCATGAGATTAATCTTTTGAAGAAAATACGACTTGAGATAGCGGTTAATGATGAATTTGTCAAACCGACCGTTGATGCTATTATCAAAGGTGCTAGAACGGGTAATATTGGTGATGGGAAGATAATGGTTATGGATTTACCTGAATGCATACGAATTAGGACGGGCGAAAAGGGAAAAGATGCGATAGGGTGATATTCTTGTCTACAAAACTCAAATAGCCGTTGCGTGAGTTCTTCTTTTATGTTAACCTCGCTTCTTTGTTTATAGCCACTTCCACGAGAAAGTTGTAATATGTTTAGGGCAAAACAGATATATTTTATACTCTTGACTGGTTTTATCCTGTTTACGTTTGGGTTGGGGGCTCGTCATTTTTGGGGATCGCAGGAAGGCAGGACAGGTGAGATAACTAGAGAGATTCTTCAATCCGGCGATTGGGTTATCCCTCATTATAATGGGAATCCGATATTCACAAAACCGCCTCTTTATTTCTGGGTGACCTCTGTTTTGGCTAGGTTTGTTAATAACGGTAATGTTTCGGAGACTATTACTAGGTTACCGGGTACGTTTTCTGCCATAATTACTCTTATTATGGTCTTTTTCATAGCTTATCGTCTTTATGGGGAACAGACGGGGGTATTATCTAGCGTTATTTTATCTACGATGTATATTTTTTTCTGGCGTGCGCGTTTTGCGGCGATAGATATGATGTTGGTAATGTTTTCTACGGCATCGGTCTTATTTTTTGTCTATGGATTCACGGATTCCGATCGTAAAAGAATCTGGTATTTTCTGATGTATGTTTGCGTTGGTTTCTCTATTTTGGTGAAGGGTCCTATTGGGCTTATTGTGTTGGTTTTGGGAATATTAAGTTATCTTTTTTATTCTAGGAAGTTTGGGGAATTGAAAAGAATGGGATTGCTATCAGGCGTGATAATAATTAGCTTAATTATCGCACCATGGTTAGTTTTGTTGATTCATAAAACTGATGCGGCGTTACCTGTATTTTGGAGGGAAACGGTGGTTAGGTTTTCTTCCGGTTTTGATCATCTAAGACCGTGGTATTACTATATTCTGCAGACTCCGTTTGCCATTATGCCGTGGGGGATATTTCTACCGATAGTTATTTGGGATATAAAGAAAAATGGGTTAAAAAACTATAGTTTTCCCGTATTATTTTTTGTTCCATCGTTTATCTTTTTTTCTTTTAGCAGATCTAAACAATCATATTATTTATTGCCGTTGTACCCATTTTTGGCTATAGCGATAGGGGTTGCCGTCAGAAGAATAAACTTTATTTTTAATAATAGACTAAGTGATATCATAAATCGATATTCAAGACGAAAATACGCTATTGTAGTTGTTTTTTTTCTGTTTTTTATATGTTATATTTCGTTGCTTATTAGCATACCTTTTCTTGATAGAAAGAATTCGGTTATCGATTTTTGCAAAGAAGTGAAGAGACAGCTTCCTGCGGGTTCTAGGATAGTTGCTTATTCTGATAGTAACAAATCTTATATGTTGTACTATTTGAATCGTAAGATACCGGAATTACAAAATAAAGATAAGTTATTG
>CAZFUR010000217.1:0-4349 GCA_964522245.1 uncultured bacterium
GGCGCAGTATTCGGCGTGTCTCGCTAAATGGATAACTGTTCGGTGGTGGCTGTTTATGTGGTTGATGTGAAAACATTGCAAGACTTGACCAGAGCAAAAATTTTTGTCAAAATGGAAGAGATGGATTACGAACGCGACCTTGAAGATAACGGACACAGGTATCTGAATCATGTCAAAGATATTATCGAGGCGAAAGGTGTCTTGGTGGAAACCGTTTTGCTGAAAGGCGATGTGTTCGGGGAAGTTATCAAAAAAATCAACGAGGAAGACGCCGATATTTTGGTGATGGGAGAACTTGAAGAACCGGAATGCCGACGTGATTTTTATTATAATGAATCGGAACGTATTTTTAGGCGGTCTCCTTGTCCGGTGATGGTGGTGAAAGGTCAAGACGATGTGAAATCTATGTATGAGAATTTATAAAATAGGGGTTTAAATAATGAAATTAAGTAAAATCTTGTCGCCTGATTTGATAAAAATAGGTCTGGAAAGCGGTTCAAAAGAAGAGGTTATTAGAGAATTGATTGCGGTACTGGACAATAATGGTCTGGTCCGTGATGCAGATCAGGCGTTCTCGGATGTTATAGAACGTGAACTACAACAAAGCACAGGTTTGGAAAAAGGGATTGCTATCCCTCATGGCAAGAGTGATTCGGTCAGTCGGCTTGTGGGGGTTTTGGGAATTTGTGCGCAGGGAATAGATTTCTCATCGTTTGACGGTGAGCCGTCGCAGATGTTTTTTCTGCTGATTGCTCCGCCGGATCAGTTGACCCAGCATATCAAAGCGTTGGCTAATATAGCTAAAATGTCACAAAATGCCGCTTTCAGAAGACGTATCCTCAAAGCGCAAACACCGGATGAAGCATTCGATATTATAAAAGAGATAGAAGCGTCTGAAGAATAGTTTTCCCGACAGATTCATTCTCAGATTATATAAACAAAAGGTTGCGGCAGGTTTTTATCTAGTTGAATCGGGTTTTTTATCTAATCTTCTTTGATGATTTTGTTGATAGTTGTGCTGACATCTTTTATTTTGTACGGTTTTATTATCGCTCCTTTAAATCCGTAGTCACGATAGTTCTCTACTATCGGGTCGCTAGAGTGTCCGCTTGAGACTACCGCTTTTACGGCAGGATTGATCTCTATCAGTTTTTTGATCGCTTCTTTTCCGCCCAGTCCATTAGGTATTGTAAGATCCATTATTACCACATCAAACGGTTTGTTCTCGTCGATCGCTTCTTTATATAGTTCAATCGCTTCCGTTCCATTTGAGGCAAAACAGACGGTATATCCGATTCGTGAGAGTATTTCTCCGATTAGTTCTTGAATCATTTCCTCATCGTCCATAACTAGTATTTTACCCTTATCGGTGGTTTTTTTGTCTGTCGGTTGTTGCTCTGTTATAGGTGTTTGTTCCTCTTGGGCGGTAACAGGCAGGTAGATATGGAATGTTGTGCCTTGATTAACTTTGGATTCTACGGTTATATGACCGGAATGCCTTTTTATTACGGAATAACAGGTTGCTAACCCCAAGCCGTTGCCCCGATCGGTTCCCTTTTCTTTTGTTGTGAAATACGGATCGAATATTTTATCTATGTTTTCTTCGGGTATTCCTATTCCCGTGTCGCGGATGGAAACTTTGATATATTCACCTTTTCGGAGTTTGAGAGTATTGTTCTCATCCATTGTTACGTTTGAGCAGGATATTTTTATAACGCCTCCGTCTTTCATGGCGTGGCTTGCATTTATGATGAGATTGTTTATAACCTGTGTCATCTGACTGGTATCGACTTCTGCGTCGGAGAGGTTCTCGTCTATATCGAATTCATATTTCACGTTAGAATCTTTGACAGAAAAAGTTGAAGCGTCTTTTATCAAATCCGCAATAGATGTGGTTTTTTTGATCGGTGATCCGCCTTTTGAGAAGGTAAGTAACTGTTGGCTTAGGTCTTTTGCAGATAAAGACGCTTTTTCCGCGTAACTCAATAATGTGTACGGTTTTTCTTGTGGATCCATATCGAGCATAACAAGATTGATGTTACCCAATATGGAAGTCAACAGGTTATTAAAGTCGTGTGCAATTCCTCCGGCGAGCGTGCCGATAGATTCCAGTTTACGTGCCTGTATCAGTTCTATGGTGCGCTCTTCCACGATTTTTTCCAGATTTTTGTTCAGGTCGTCTAGTTCCTTGTACATGGCAGCGTTGTCAAACGACATCTGATTGAAGGTTTGCGCCATTTCTCCGATTTCGTTATCGATCTTAAGGTCTACCTGTATACCCAGATTACCGGTTTGCAGTTTTTTCATCGCTTCCATCAGTTCCGACACAGGGTTGGTCACAAATTTAGAAAGAAAAATATTTAAAAGAATTGTCATAGATAACAAAATTGTCAAAAGTAATGTGGCGAAAATAATTATAGAGAAGACACTCTCCTTGGAGACTTCCGTCAAGTCATAATGAATCTTTAGGTAACCCAAATGTTCACCGATCACTAAAATCGGTTTGGTGTATGTTATTACGGGATAGTTATTCCACGTTCCCTCGGTAAACGAGTATTTTTCTGAAAAGACCTTGATATTTAACGGCGTTTCTACTAGATTTCCTGATACTTTCGAGGCGTGCAGGATACTTACTATATTGCCTTTTGAGTCATAGACGATGGCGGCTAGAATCTCTTTGGTTTTCATGATTTTTTTAAGGATGAGTTTAATGGCGTCGTCATGCCTGAGAAATATCGAGTTGGCAAGGTCGTATTCTTTCTGTTGGACGATGGCGTCGACTGATAATTCGATCTTGTTTATGACGGTACGGTGTCGCTTTTTCTCAAAAGGATATAGGATAAGAGCGTATATCACGGATATAAACAAGAAAGTTAACGCAAGCGCTATATATATTTGGAATCGAAGAGTTTTCTTTTTTACCATTGTTCTCCTGTCAATTTCCGTCTTTAGTATCGGTAATTCTGATGGTTTTTACGAAGATAGATTTGTTTTTATCGAGTTTCATAATTACGGCATCTTTATTGAAAGGGTCTCCGTTTTCATCGAACGAAATTAGTCCGGTTATTCCCTCAAAATCTTTTGTAGCGGCGATGGCGTCTCGTATTTTTGATCTATCCAGTGATTTTGCTCTGGTTATAGCGTCTGCAAGAAGCATTACTGCATCATGTGCGAGTGCTTGATCTGAAAAAGGAGGTTCGTGGAACTTATTTTTATAATCTTTTTGTAGTTGTATACTTTTTTTAGATATGACTCCGCTATGCCAATGAGTGGAGAAGAAACTTCCGTCAATCGATTCTTTCCCAAAATCAAACATTCTCCCGCTCCATCCATCCCCGCCTAGGAATATAGATTTTATACCCATCATGCGAGCTTGTCTTATAAAAAAACCGCTGTCTCTTTCGTAGCCGGGTACGAAAATAATGTCTGGATTAAGAGGTAATATTTTTTTACACAAATTGGAGAAATCGATATCTTTTTCGGTATATTGTCCTTTCCAGAGAACTCTTATTCCAAGCCGTGTGGCGAATTCTATAAAATTTTTGGCAAGACCGATGCTGTAGTCGTTATCTATGTTTGTTACGACTGCGGCGGTTTTTGCTTGCAGATCTTTTTTAGCGAATTGCGCCATAACCTTTCCTTGAAAAGGATTGGTGAAACAAACCCTAAAAATGTAGTTTCCCATCAGAGAAAGTTTCGGGCTGGTTGATATGGGTGATATCATCGGAATCCCTGCTTTTTGTAAAACAGGTGCCATTGCCAACGAATGAGAACTCCATGATGAGCCTATTACTGCGGTTACGCCTAGTTTAACGGCTTGCAGTGCTGCTTGTCTTGATCCTAATGGTGTGCTTTGGTTGTCAAGTTTAATCAATTCTATATGGTGTCCGTCGATACCGCCTTTTCCATTAAGTTGTTCCACTGCCAGATCAACAGCTCTAAAAAAACTTAACCCGTCCACCGTTCCGATACCTGTCTGAGGGAAAATCGCAGCAATTTTTACCGATTCTGAGGCATAAATTCCGCTAGAAGCCACAACCAACGCGATTAGTGAAAATAAACAAAGTGTATAAATTTTCATTTCAACAACCCTCTTTTTTCTGTTCAAATAGAACAAATTAGTGCTGATATTTAAATTTTTTGGATAAACCTTGTTCGTATAAAGCAATATTTATTCCAACTAAATACTTTTATTGGGGGTTTTTCACAGAAACCGACATTTTGACTTGTGATAAAACGATAAATAAGCACAGCCACACACGTTTCAAATATCGGAGGATTATTATAGAATAGAAAACGGAGAGGGTGGGATTCGAACCCACGGAACCCGAAGGTTCACTGGTTTTCGA
>CAZFUR010000218.1:0-4310 GCA_964522245.1 uncultured bacterium
CGGCGGCTTTTGATTTCAGTGATATTTCTGAAGAGACTAGACGAAACTTAGACCATAGCAAATTTAATTTTTTACCGATACCCGGTTACAAACATATCAAACGTACGGGAAAATCGGTGGTGGAGATGGTTAGAGAAGAATCACACAAAGACGGTCGACCCGTCATGGCGGCAATTAACGGTAGTAACGGTGACTGGGTGGCGGCAAACAGTTTTCTTATTCTAAACGGTCGGTTGGTCACAAAACCTGTACCCGGATCGTATCAGAAAAAGGTCGAACCTTTAAACGGTGTATTTAATATTATCGGTTTCGATAAAAATAATCTGCCTAGTATGCAAAAAATAGAGATAAAAGATAATAGGTTAGTCGGCGAATACGATATTGTGTACGGAATTCCCGGTCCTGAGATACTCAAGGACGGTGTAATAGTCCCTGCTCCGACGAAAGATGATCCTACAACTTATGCAAAACTCAATGAACTCGATTTTAGAGTTACAGAGACGGAAATAAGAAGTTCTTTCTCCGCTATGGGGATAGACGCAAACGGCAAGTTGGTTCTGCTTACGCTCACCGGAGAGATGAATATTCCGGGAATGTCGATAGCTCTTGCGGATCAAGGCGTCAAAGACGCTATTCTTTTGGGGGGAAGCGGTGATTCTCAGCTTGTAGTATATAACGGACGCCCTGTGTTGGCTAAGGAAAGAAAAGATAAAAATATAGACGAGGGGTCTACGGAATTGCGCAAGGTCGCTCAAGGTTTGATCTTTTACAGTAAAGCCAAAGATGAGTTGGGACTTCTGCAAGAAAATATACTGGATTTATGGAAACAAGATAGAAACGAAAAGAGAAGTTCTCTGGGGGTGTTTGTTTTGACAGGCGGGGAAGACGGTGTTTTATCGGAAAACATAAAATCTGCTGTGATAAATAGACTCAAAAAATTCTTTTATCTGGTTACAGGCGAAGAAAAATATGATCTAACACAACAGGAAGTTTTCGCTCTTTGGGGTGAAGAGTATCTGATCCCTCAACTTGAACAGCTGGAAGCAAAACATCTTTATTCTACGGATGTAATCAAAAAATTGAAAATGGCTGTCATGACAGGTGACGTTAAAACTTTTAACGATACATTAAATGAAGAGACTAGATATGGAATCAGACCTTATATAAAATCTGTTTTGGTTACGAGAAATTTTTTGCAAAAAGGAATCCAAAGGTTTTTGCTGAAAGAAAAAATGCCGAGAAGCGAGGTTATCAATAGGTTGGGGTTGTCTTCCGATCAGGTTAGGCGAATTCTAAACGGCAGATTGTTGGATGATTTGGATACGCAGGAATTCCTGCGGGATTTTATCTTAGACCAAAGAGACCCGAGAGAGGCACATGAAGCGAGTATTACAAAATTTATCTGGAACGAATTACAAGACGGGGGCAGTCTTAACGGTATGTATACAAAATTTTCAGATATGACAAAAGAATTCTCGGATAAAAAACTCGATAGGTTGATTATCGGAGTATATGTTCCGTCTTTGAAAGATGTGAACCATTTTGTCAGGAATATAGGTATGGATGATGCGAAACGTTTTCAGTCCGCAATGTCAAATCTCAAAGCTATCCCTCAGAAAATCAAAACAAATCTTCTCAGGTCTGTCGAAAGCAGTTTGTAGAACTATTTCTTAGATTTTAAAATCTTGTCTACTTCTTTCATGAAAGCATCAAGCAGTTTATCGACCTTTTTCTGGACTTGTTTCTTTATCTTTTGGAGATTTTGTCCTTCACAACTTTTCATGCTACCGATATATATCTTTATTTTCGGTTCTGTACCTGAAGGACGTATTGTTACACGGCTACCGTCTTGCGTATGAAATGTCAACACGTTTGACTCAGGCAGGTCAATTGTACCGATTACCTGTTTTTTCAAAGGTTCAAAATTGATACTTTGTTTATAGTCGCTTATGTATGATACAGGTATATTCTCTAAAGTTTTAGGCGGGTTTTCACGTAGTGTTTTCATTATGTTTGCAATAGAATCCATACCGTCTTTGCCTTTGAGGGTGATAGATTTTAGCAGTTCCGTGTAATATCCGAACTCTTTGTATATTTCTTCCATCATTTCGTAAATAGAAGAGTTTTTAGATTTTGCGTAAGCGGCGATTTCCGCTATCATGGCGGCGGCGATGACGGCGTCTTTGTCTCGCACATTCGTGCCGATAAGGTAGCCGTAACTTTCCTCACCTCCGACTATAAATCGTTTTAACGGTTTTTTCTGAGTTCCCTGTAGTTCAAACTCCCTTATTTTTTCCGCTATATACTTGAATCCCGTAAGTACATCAATACATTCTATACCGTATTTATCCGCTATGGAACGTTGTAGCTCGGTGGTTACTATGGTTTTTATTATGACACCGTTTTCAGGCAATGCCCCTTTCTTTTCCAGTTGTGAGAGCATGTAATAGACCATTATAGAGCCTGTCTGGTTGCCGGAAAAAAGAACATGTTTGCCACTGGGGTCTTTTACGGCGATACCTAGTCTGTCGGCGTCGGGGTCGGTTGCCAGTATAAGATCGGCATCAATCTTTTTGGCGTCTGCCAAAGCCAGTTTCAAAGCGGCGCTCTCCTCCGGATTAGGAGAAACAACGGTGGAAAAATCGGGATCGGGGTCTTTTTGTTTCTCAACAAGATGTATATCTGAAAAACCGATTTTTGTCAGCAGGTCGGGCAGAAGAGTTATCCCTGTGCCGTGTAAAGAGGTGAATACTATTTTAAGGTCGGTACAATACTGTTTTATTATTTTTGGGTTTACAGATAATTTTACCGCTTTTTCGTGGTAGGCGTTATCTATCTCTTTACCTATAAACGTAAGTAAACCTTTCTTTTGCGCCGTCTCTTTGCTCAGTTTTGAAACCTGTTTCATAGATGTTGTTCTCAAAACCTCGTTTATTATGTTCCTGTCGTGAGGCGGTACTATTTGCGCTCCGTCTTCCCAGTACACTTTGTAGCCGTTGTACTCTTTAGGATTATGACTGGCGGTTATCACTACGCCCGCAACCGCATTGAGGTGTCTTACCGCAAAAGAGAGAAGCGGAGTCGGTCTGAGTGATTCAAACAGATAAACCTTTATTCCGTTACCTGCAAGAACGAGTGCCGTCTCTAAGGCGAACTCCGGAGACATATGTCTTGAGTCGTACGCTATTACGGCACCTTTGCCGGGAGCGGAAGGGTCTTGTTTAAGTATATATTGCGCTAGCCCTTGTGTGACTTTTGCGATGGTGTATATATTAATTCGGTTTGTGCCTGCGCCTATTATTCCTCTTAGCCCGCCGGTTCCGAAATCGAGATTTTTGTAGAAACGTTCCGTTAATTCTTTTTGGTCGTCTGAGTCGACTAAAGCCTGTATTTGCGATCTTGTCTGTTCATCATAATCTTCAGTTAACCATTCGTTCACACGATCCTGGATAACAGAGTCCATTTGATACTCCTTTGTATGCGGCGGCAGCCGTGGATTGCGGTTTCTCAGAATTCTAGATTATTTTTATCATAAAATCAACTTTTTTGAGCAGTAAAAACAGTTGTTTTTCTTTTTCAACATTTTATAGCTTAATAATCTAAAAAAAATATCGTTTTGACCGAACTATATACAGGAGAAGTTAATACGATTGCGCATAGATAAAAGGACGAAACTTGAAGTTAACTAAAGATATAAAACAATCTTTAAAAGAGATATCTTCGCTTTACTGGGTGACAAGAAATATCAACGATACCCACGACGTAGAGGAAATCTTTGCCATTTTGGTGAAAATATTGAACGATCTGTGCAGTTACGATTCTGTCATATTGCGTATATACGACGAAGTGACAGGGGAACCTGTAATAGAACTAGCGGAAAAAAAACAGAAAACCATCATCGATGAAGTCCCGATCTCTGAAGAAGTTATGGGATGGGCTCTTGAAAATAGAAAAATCAGAATTATACCTATCGATACTCAATCCGATACAAATCCGGAAAGCTCGCTGGTGCTGATCCCGTTGATTAACATGGATAAAGTAATAGGGTTTATATGTATTGTCATGCCTGTGCCCCCGGGGTCGTTTACCCCTCATCTAGAACAGATATTCTGGATTGTAGCGGGACAGGTTGCAAGTGCCATGCAAAACGCAAGGTTCTTGAAAAAATTGCAGGACAAAAATAGAGACCTCAAAGAAGTAAAAAAATATCTGACCGGTATACTGGATAATATGGTACATGGGATAATGGTATTGGACAAAAATAAGAAAATTACTTTGCTCAGTAAAAGCATGGAAATACTGTTTCAGGT
>CAZFUR010000219.1:0-4279 GCA_964522245.1 uncultured bacterium
AAGGCAAAATCAAATTTAAACGGGACGGCGCAAGAATAAGTGAGAAACAATGTATAAAACAAAAACCAACGTAAACTTCGCATAAAGATACCCTATGAATATGGTTGATAAAAATCTCATTCTAAACGGATTGTCCATCGACGTCGAGGACTACTTTCACGTATCTAATTTTGAGCATATCGTCAAAAACTGGGACGAATTTGAACTTCGTGTGGGCAAAAACACGTACCGGATCTTAGATATCTTAGATCTGCACAAGATAAAAGCTACCTTCTTTATTCTCGGATGGGTGGCAGAAAAAATCCCCCGCCTTGTCAAAGAAATATCAAACAGGCATCACGAGATCGCATCCCACGGTTATAATCATAAACTAATTTTCAATTTAACCCAAAAGGAATTTCGTGACGACATATCGAAAACAAAAAAAATCCTAGAGCAGATATCAGGTCAAGAAGTTATCGGATACAGAGCTCCAAGCTACTCCATAACAAAAAAAAGCTTCTGGGCTCTGACGATACTAAATGAATGCGGCTACAAGTATGACAGCAGTATCTTTCCCATACATCATCATCGCTACGGCATCCCCAATTTCGACAGGTTTTACAAAAAAATCAAACTGGATAACAATAGTTTTATAGATGAGTTCCCGATTTCCACAATACGTATCTTTTCTAAAAATATCCCCGTTGCAGGCGGGGCATACGCAAGACTGTTGCCTCTTAAATTTATAGACTATGCGTTGCGCACAATAAACGGTAAAGAAAAAAAACCGTTCGTTTTTTATTTTCATCCATGGGAGATAGACAAAGATCAACCCCGAATACCTTGTAGCCTATTTACAAAAATGAGGCATTACGGTTTTTTGGGTAGAATGGAAAAAAAATTGGATTATCTGTTCAAAAATTATAAATTCGTTCCACTGAAAGAATTGCGGGGCTGAACAATGAGAGTTTTATCAATATCGACAATGTTCCCGACAAAAAACGATCCTGTTTTCGGTATTTTTGTAAAACGAAGGCTCGATGCATTATCAAAAATTGTCGATCTAACCATAGTTTCACCCGTACCGTATTTCCCTCTTTTGAGCATGATGGACAGGTACCGCACAAGAAAAAACATCCCTAAATTCGAGAAACTCAACAAAAATACAGACCTGTTTTTTAGAAAATTTTTCTCCATACCGTGTATTCTAAAACCACTGGACGGTTTTTTTATTTTTGCAAGCCTCTTTTTTCTGATAAAAAAACTGATAAAACAAAACGGTCAATTCGATCTGATAGATGCTCATCTTGCTTTTCCCGAGGGATTTGCGGCAATCTGGCTAGGCAAATGTTTCAATCTCCCCGTTACAATCACCCTTAGAGGTCACGACGTGAACCATCTGCCAAGATACCCTATCAGAAAGAGACAGGTTATATATTCTCTAAAAAAAGCATCAAAAGTGTTTTCCGTAGCGAATGCACTTAGATTGCAAGCGGGAAAATTAGGTATTGATACAGACAAAATAATCGTCGCATCAAACGGAGTAAGAACAGATATTTTTTATCCGATAGACCAACAACAAGCAAGAAAAAAGTTGGGTATTGACCCGAAACAAAAAACCATTTTGTCAATCGGTTATCTGGTTGCCCGTAAAGGTTTTGACCTTATAATAGACGCTTTGAAAATCCTTAGAGAAAAATACGAAATAGACAATGTCAGACTAATCATAATCGGTTCAAGAGGGGGCGAAGCATACATAAAAGACGATCTTTTAGACCGGATTAACCGCTCAAATCTTCAAGGTTACGTAACATTTATCGACCAACAAAAAAACGAAGACCTCGTGGATTGGTACAACTGCGCAGACCTATTTTGTCTTGCCAGTTCACAAGAAGGCTGGCCTAACGTTATATTGGAGTCGCTAGCTTGTTCCGTTCCGGTTGTCGCGACAAACGTGTGGGGAATACCTGAGATAATCGGTCATGACGAGAAACTTGGCATCATCGTAGAAAGATCGCCCGAATCTATCGCCGACGCAATAAATACCTCCTTTAACACAAACTGGGATAAAAAATATATCCGACACTTCGCCGAATCAAAAACATGGGACGATACAGCAAAACTGATAAAACAAGAAATGCAAAATATTTTAAGGTAGATATGGATTACATAGTATTCTCAGACGATTGGGGCAGACACCCGTCAAGCTGTCAACATCTATTCGGCATATTCTCTCAAAAAAACAAAGTCCTGTGGGTAAACACAGTCGGGATGCGCACTCCGTCGGCAAAAAAAGGATACGATTGGAAACGTTCAATAGAAAAAATCTGTTCTTGGTTTTTGCCTCTAAAAAAGGTTAACTCTAACTTGTATGTTTTTTCTCCTTTTATGTTACCGTTTCAAAATAATCCGCTCATAAATTTAATCAACAATTTTTCCGTCATAGGCGGAATAACTGTTTTAAAATTGTTATTGAAGATGAAAAATCCGATCGTCTGGACAACAATTCCAAACGTAAATCAGATAGTGAACAAACTCGGTGCGACGGCTGTTATATACAACTGCACCGATGATTATTCTCTTTGGCCCGGAAGCAGTAGAGGTCTCATATGCGGACAGGAAAAAGACCTTCTGTCAAAAACCGATCTTGTTTTAGCGTCATCGGAATCGCTGAAAACGAATTGTCTTAGATACAATAAAAACACCGTTTTGTTTCCTCATGGAGTGGATATAGATCATTTCCGCAACGCATCAAGAGAAAATATCCCGCCTCAAATAAAAGATATTCCCCATCCGATAGCAGGTTTTTTCGGTCTGTTGTATGAAAAAATTAATTTCAACCTGATAAAAAAAATCGCCGACTCATACAAAGACCTATCAATCGTATTAATAGGAAAACAGTCGATAAATCTTGATTTTTTAGAGGATTATCCTAATATACACCTGTTAGGTCAGATAAACTACAAACAGCTCCCGTCGTTTGCGGTTCATTTTGATCTGGGGCTTATGCCGTATATCTTAGATGATGAGATAAAAAAAAGCGCTCCGCTAAAACTAAACGAGTATCTCGCTTTGGGAATACCTGTTGTGAGCGTGAAGGTCGATGATGTAAAAAGGTATCAAGACCTTATTCAGATCGCTGAATCAGAGGACGATTTTGTAGCGAAAATAGATCTGGCTCTAAAAAATGACAACTCAAAGATGAAAAGAAAAAGACAAAAATCGGTAGAAAATGAATCGTGGCAAGCAAGAATAATCATCTATGAACAAATCATGAAAGAGAGACTGAATATTTTAGTATGATAACCGTAACCTGTTGCAAAGATAATGATAACTCGATAGAAAAAACTTGGGACGATTTTGTCCATAATCATCCTGAAGGCAAAATATATCATTTGTTCCGATGGAGAAAACTGATTGAAGAAACGTTCAGGTTGAAATCTTTTTATTTTTACGCAACAAAAAACGGCGTTATTTCGGGGATATTGCCAACGTTTCTATCCGATAGCAAACTTTTTGGGAAATATATGACTTCAGTCCCGTTTTTTAATTACGGTGGAATATTGGCAGTTGATGACGATTCAAAAAAAATCTTGCTCGAAGACGCTTCAAAAATCGCCATAGATAACAAGGTCCCCTACATAGAATTGCGTCATATAAAAAAGTCTTCTCTATCAATACCGACAAAAACACATAAAATCAGAATGATGCTGGAACTGCCCGATACTCCTGATTTGTTGTGGAGCGGTTTTAAATCTAAACTGCGAAGCCAGATAAAAAGAGCGCAAAAAGAAAACATGACCGCTAAAATCGGTAACGATAATCTTGTGGACGATTTCTATAAAGTGTTCGCCGAAAACATGAGAGATCTTGGCACACCTGTGTGGACAAAAAAGATTTTCTCCAACACATTAAGGTATTTTCCCCAAAACAGTTCCGTCGGTGTTGTGTACTACGAGAACAAACCTATTGCGGGAGGTTTTTTGCACAAGTTCAAAGATACTGTAGAAATACCATCGGCGTCATCTTTGAGAAAATATAACAGGTTGAGCCCAAACATGTTGTTATACTGGACAGTACTAAAATACGCCTGTGAAAACGGTTTTAAAAAATTCGATTTCGGCAGGTCTTCCCCGGACAGCGGTCCTTACAGGTTCAAAAAACAGTGGGACGCTAAACCTGAAACATTACATTGGGAGTATTGGCTGGACAAAGGAGAGAAAATACCTCAACTGAATCCTCAAAACCCAAAATATAAACTTATGATCAATCTCTGGAAAAAAATCCCGTTACCGAT